>NZ_JAVIHI010000005.1:0-87737 GCF_036680365.1 Streptococcus sp. SS-4456
GTCCAAAAGAAAACAATTTCCTTATTTTGACTATTGAACTCAACATATTTTTCATCAAATACCTTGATAGACTTGACAAATGGTAGAAAAAGAACTCCCATTCGGAAGTTCTTGAATTGTCGAGTAGTCTTTCAGTTTGCTTTTAGTACTAGGAAACGAGCCGCAGGCTGTACTGAAGTACGGCAAGGCGAGTTAACGAAGTAATAAAAGATAAAATGAAGACTAGCAATTATTTACCAAGAGCTGCTGCCATAGTAGCTGCAACTTCTGCTTCAAAGTCGTTTGATGCTTTCTCGATACCTTCACCCACTTCAAAACGTGCAAATTCTACAACTGACGCGTTTACTGAGTTCAAGTAAGCTTCAACTGTTTTGCTGTCGTCCATGATGTACACTTGTGCAAGAAGTGTGTAAGCTTGGTCAACTTGAGTGTTGTCAAGCATGAAGCGGTCCATTTTACCTGGGATGATTTTGTCCCAAATTTTTTCTGGCTTGCCTTCTGCTGCCAATTCAGCCTTGATTGCTTCTTCAGCTGCAGTGATTACTTCATCAGTCAATTGAGCTTTAGAACCATATTGCAAGAGTGGCAATGCTGGTTTGTCAACCATTGCACGGCTTTCGTTGTCTTGTTCGATTTTGTGGTTGATTTGTGCCAACTCATCTTTAACGAATTGCTCATCCAACTCAGTGTAAGAAAGAACAGTTGGTTTCATCGCAGCGATGTGCATTGAGATTTGTTTTGCAAGAGTTTCGTCGCCACCTTCAACAACTGAGATAACACCGATACGGCCACCGTTGTGTTGGTAAGCACCAAATGCTTGAGCATCTGTTTTTTCAACCAAAGCAAAGCGACGGAATGAGATTTTCTCACCAATTGTTGCAGTTGCGTTTACGTATGCTTCTTCAAGGGTTTCACCTGAAGGCATAGCCAATTTAAGAGCTGCTTCGTTGTCAGCTGGTTTACCTTCTGCAATTACTTTAGCAGTAGTGTTTACCAATTCAACGAATTGAGCGTTTTTCGCAACGAAGTCTGTTTCAGCGTTAACTTCAACAACTGCTGCTACGTTACCGTCAACGTAAACACCTGTCAAACCTTCAGCTGCTACACGGTCAGCTTTCTTAGCTGCCTTAGCCATACCTTTTTCGCGAAGCAATTCAATCGCTTTTTCGATATCACCTTCAGTTTCAACCAATGCTTTTTTCGCGTCCATAACGCCAGCACCTGATTTTTCACGCAATTCTTTAACGAGAGCTGCTGTAATTTCTGCCATGTCTATTCTCCTTGTTTGTATTTATAAAATAGAGGAGCGGGCTCAGCCCTGCCCCTCTAGGATTGTTTTTGTAGTTTAGAATTGTACACGAGCTAAAACCATATAGATTTTAAATCGTCCTCGTTACTTATTATTTACCTTCTACAACTTCAACCAATTCTTCGATTGATTCTGTAGATGCTGGCTCAGCTGCCAATTCAGCTTCAACTGCAGCTACACTGTCTTCACCTTGGTTACCTTCGATGATAGCGTCAGCCATTTTAGCTGTGATCAATTTAACAGCGCGGATAGCGTCATCGTTAGCTGGGATGATAACATCAATATCATCTGGATCTGTGTTTGTGTCAACCATCGCTACAACTGGGATACCCAATTTCTTAGCTTCTTTAACAGCGATTTGCTCTTTGTGTGGGTCAACTACGAACATTACGTCTGGAATGCGTGGCATGTCAGCGATACCGCCCAAGAATTTTTCAAGACGAGCACGTTGTTTGTTCAACAATGCTACTTCTTTCTTAGGAAGTACGTCAAAAGTTCCATCTTCTTCCATGCGGTTGATTTCTTTCAAACGAGCGATACGTTTTTGGATTGTACCCCAGTTTGTAAGAGTTCCACCCAACCAACGGTGGTTGATGAAGTATTGACCAGCGCGGATAGCTTCGTCTTTAACAGCTTCAGCAGCTTGTTTTTTAGTACCTACGAACAAGATAACTGCGTCGTTTGCTGCAGCGTCACGGATGAATTCGTAAGCTTGGTCAGCCAATTTTACAGTTTGTTGCAAGTCGATAACGTGGATACCGTTACGTTCTGTGAAGATGTACTTAGCCATCTTAGGATTCCAGCGACGAGTTTGGTGACCGAAGTGTACACCAGCCTCAAGAAGTTGTTTCATTGAAATTACTGCCATGAGTATTTCTCCTTTTTGTTTTTTCTCCTCTCCCGAACTTCGACTTGCAGCCCAACCTTTCGGCAACAAGACCACAATTGATCCGAGATGAGTATTTGTTGCACAGCAACTCTATTAGTATATCAGAATACCTGCCTATTTTCAAGCAAAATAGTAGAGAAATTCGTCAAAAATCGGCACTTTTTCTATTCAAAGTATGTTTCTGCAACAACAGAATAGGACCCTGCCACAACATCCATTTTCTCTAACTGACCATTAGCATTGATCCTATAAAAGCCTGCAGCTGGGGCTACATTTGGATCGGTCCCCTTCATATTGGGCCTGCTATGGTCTTCTCTTACCTCAATATAGACCAAGCCATCAGATGACTGAACATTAGTCACCACCTGTGCTAGAAAATCATCTTTAGTAAATGGTGTGCCATATCTTGTCGCAGCATGTGCCTTGGCCCAATTAGCCGCTTGCTCGACGGTCAAATTCTTGGTGTCTACAGACGTATTAGGAATAGTTACCGAGCTAGTTTCAGTTGCCACTGCTGAACTTTCACCGAGAACCAAGTTTTCAAAGAATGCTTGTAATTCCTGGTTTTTAGTCGGTCGGAAATACAAACGCTTCTCTGGGTTGCCTTGATTTTGTTCAGTAATCCAAGCAATAACCCGACCATCTTTGATCGTAAAGAGATAGAGGTGGGCCAATTGAGATTTTGAGGCTTCAATATCCGAATATATCCCAACAACTGCTGTTTTTCCTGCCTCTACTTGACCAGTTTCACTCCAAACTAGGTCAGGAGTTTCTCCTAGAAAATCAGGCGTCATTTGCTGCCCTGAGCCACTGAGCACACCTGAGGGCAAGGTCACACCAAAAAAGTTACCTTGGCGACTAGGACCATAAGACACATAGTATTGAGGAGGCGAGAACGATGGTCCCCATTGGTCAATCACAAACCTTCTCAATGCTTCTGTTTTAGCAGCATCCCACAAGCCAGTTTGGCTACTTGAACTAGTTGACGATGAGGAAGTCATTGTTGTGGTTGAAGTACTGGAGCTTGTACTTGTCGAGCTAGTGCTAGTGGATGAGCTAGATGAAGATGTCGGGGTTACTTCCCGCTTCTGACTGCCACAGGCCGCCAGCAAGCAGACACTCGCTCCCAAAAGTAAGGCTGATATCATTCTATTCTTTTTCATCCCATCTCTCCTAATCATCCACTCGATAAAAGACACCTTGGCTAAAGCTTTCTGTCGTTGCGACACTCTGGGTAGTAAAAATCCTATCCTTGCTGGTGTCCGTCTGATCGCTATGCCCTTCTAAAAATCCATAAGTATTCTGTACCCCTTTTGGAATCAGCAAAGTTGGTATGGTAGGTGAAGCCATAGCATTTGGATTGGTAATTCCTGCTAAAAGAACTTCACCTTCAAACTTGGCATTTTGTACATCAACAAAGGCAGTATTGCCACCACCATTTACAGCCACATTCCCCTGACTATCAATCTCTATTCGATCGCCACGCGCATTGACCCAATCACCTTCCAAGCTAGCAAAATTTCCAGCTTGGATTTCTTCCAAATTCATGGACTGGACACCATCTGTTTGTTCTGAACTGCTCATTTCTGTTTCTGATTCTGTTCTGTCAATCTCAAATTCTTCCCAGTCAAATTGATTAGGATCTAGAATTTCTGACTCTGTCTTTCCAAAAACAGAAACAAGTTCATCTCTCATATGAAAATCTTGCTCGACTCCCTCAATCAATTGACCATTTGCATCTAACTTATTAAGCGTACCTACGGCATCTCCTGTCCCTGAACTCCATCCATAACTAACATATTCTCCACTCTGGAACAAGACAAGGGCGCTTCTCCCACCACCAACTCCAGCTACAAAATTTTCTGCTAACAAAGAAATTTGACTATCAATAATCGCGTAGAATCCCGTTACAAATACTGACCCATCTGTATTTTCAGATCCGATGAACAGTTCATTCTGACCATCCTGATTAAGATCATAAAAGGCATATCTTAAATGGGGAGCAGTTTTTACCGCACTTTCCATAACCCAAGAATTCATCGGAAGCTGTAAACCTTGTAGGACAGCCATCATTTTTTCTACATTTTCTTTATCCGCACTTTTCGCAAAGCCAATGATTGCCTGATAATCCGAAAAGACGGACTGATACAGTTCCTTATCGTCCTTCTTGACTTGGCTCGAACTAGTTGAACTTTGTTGTTTCGTTGATGAACTAGTCGAACTTTGCTGAGTGGATGACGAGGTTGAGGATTGTTTCGTCTGGACATTTGACTTGCTACAAGCTGATAAGGTCGCTACACAAACCAGTACTAAAGCTAGATATTTTTTCATAATAACCTCCATAATGAAAAATAGATCTAAAGTGAAAAGTATGGTTATTCTTAACCATACTGACAGTTGCTCCGACTAGCATTTCCAGCCTTCACTGCCCTTTACCAGACACATTATCTGTAAATGTTTATTTTTCCACTTGACCAATTTCACTATTTAAGGTACAATATTCTTTGTTATGGCGGTATAGCCAAGTGGTAAGGCACGGCTCTGCAAAAGCTTGATCGTCGGTTCAAATCCGTCTACCGCCTTTATTATAGGATTTTATCCGATTTTATACAAGTCAAAAGCCCGATTTTTCAGGCTTTTTTGTTTTGTTATTTGGTAAAATTCGGTAAATACAGAAAAAAGTTTTGGACAAATTTTGGACACTCAAAATAACAACAAACTCCCCACAGCTTGTCACTATGAGGAGCATGGATATATTACAACTCAGCAATCTGGCTCAAGTTAACTTCAGCAATGGTATCATTACCAAACATAGAGATAACCATTTTGACCTTGTTGTTGTCGATTTCTGTGATTTTACCTGTGTAGTCGGTGAAGGCACCGTCGATGATACGCACAGTGTCGCCAACTTTGACATCAATATCAAATTCTTGAACAGTTTGACCCATAGATACCAAGATTTGACGGATTTCTTCTTCCAAAAGTGGAGTTGGTTTTGAACGGTTCCCGTGTGAACCCACGAAACCTGTAACGTTTGGCGTGTTACGCACTACAAACCAAGCTTCATCGGTCATAACCATTTCCACCAAGACATAACCTGGGAAACGATTTTCTTCTACTTCCTTAACCTCACCATTTTTCTCAACTTGAACGGTCTGGGTAGGAATTTCTACACGAAGAATGTTTTCTAACATGTTATAGGTGTGGGCGCGTTGGAGCAAGTTCTCCTTGACCTTGTTCTCATATCCTGAATAGGTTTGCAAAACAAACCAGCCCTTATCAAAACTATCGTACATTTTTATCTTCCTTTCTATGGAACCACTGCATTTTTAGACGCTAAAAAAAGCCCGAAGGCTTTCGCTTTTCTTTATTATATCACTTCCATTTTACAAATGGCAAGTGTTTTCTAGAAAAGATTGATTAAACTCATGATACCACGTGACAAAATCAAGTCAAAGAGATAAACAATTGCCACGAAAAATGCTGTATATTGTACAACAGAGGCAAAGTCCTTCCAGCTCTGCTTACGAGTTGGCCAGGCGGTCTTTTTTAAAATCTGGAAAATATCTTTCAAAAATTTCACGCGCTACTCCTATCTGGTTTCCTTGTGAACGGTGTATTGTCCACAATGTTTACAAAATTTATTTACTTCTAACCGTGTTGGCTTGGGATTACTCGACAGACTAATCGAATAGTTGCGAGAACCACAAACAGTACAGGCTAGGCTTGCTTTTTTTAGTGCCATAAAGCCCTCCATCTCTCTCATTTTATCATGTTTCTAAGGATTTGACAACTCCTCAAACCAAGTTGTAACCGTATCCCAAAGAGATTTAGCCCTCTCTGGCAACTGGGCATCAATCAGATTTTGCTTGGTTTGCTCAATCAGATTACGAGCTTGATCGGAAATCTCCTGTACCTGCTCCTGGCTAATGCCAACCTCGGACTGTGCCGCTGGTTCCTCTGCTACTTCCACAATTCCATTTTGCACATAGGCATTCTCAACATCAAAAGGAGTTCCCGCAGTATAGGGAAGTATGGAATTGGCCACTGTTTGAAAAACTGCTGGCGCCATCCAATAACTGCCGCTGTCAATATAGTGGTTTTCATCCGTCTGCTCAAAACCAACCCACTGACTAATAACCAAATCTGGCGTGTAGGCAATGTGCCACTGGTCATTGACCAAATCCACATTAAAGCTGGTTTCCGTCGTTCCCGTCTTACCAGCCAAGTAGTAATTTGCCGCATCAGCTGTTACACCTGTACCGTTTGTAAATGTTCCCAGCATCATAGAAGTCATCTTATCAGCCACCGACCGATCAAGAACCTTGGTACTAGTTTCACGATGCTCTGCCAGAACCTTACCACTGGCTGTTTCAATACGGGTAATCAAGTGAGCGTCTTTCATGACACCCTTGTTAGCAAAGACAGCATAGGCCTGGGCCATTTGTAGAGGATTAGTTTCCACACCCGAACCGATTGATACACCCAAGACCTTTTCAACTTCATCCATGTTCAGACCAAACTTTTTCCCATATTCAAAGGCCTTGTCAATACCCAAGGTGTTCACTATGTAGGCTACTGGCAAATTGTAAGAAAGGGCCAAAGCCTGATACATAGGAATGGTATCCGAGGTCGAACGATCGTAGTTATGCAAAGTGTAATCGCCATAGGTTTCCGTATGGTTATCCAAAGCCATGTCTGTGGACCAGCCCGCAGCCACCGCAGGTGCATAGGCTACAAGAGGCTTAATGGTTGACCCTGGGCTTCTTTTCCCCTGGGTCGCAAAGTTAAAGGTTCTAAAGTCTGCATCCTCTGCACTGTTAACACGACCAACCAAGGCGCGTACGCCACCCGTCTTAGGATCAAGAGCCACGCTGGCAGCCTGGGCATAGGTCCCATCATAGCTGGAGGATGGGAACATGGACTCATCGTCAAAAATGACCTGCATACTAGCCTGCGAATTCTGGTCCATCTCCGTGTAGATCCGATAGCCGTTGTTGATGATGTCCGACTCTTTCAAACCATATCTGTCAATGGCCTCTGCAATGACCGCATCAAAATAAGATGGGTAGGAATAGTTACTCTGTTTTCCTGAATAGGTATCCGCCAATTGACTGGCCAAATCGACCTGAAAACCTGCATCCGCCGTTGCCTGATCAATGACTCCTGCATCTACCATGGCTTGCAAAATCGTATCCCGACGATTGGTCGCATTCTCAATAGAGTAATAGGGATTATAAATCTCCGGACCTTTCAACATGCCTGCTAGTAGAGCGGATTGCTCAATCGACAAATCACTGGCAGAAATCCCAAAATATTTTTGACTAGCATCTTCCACACCCCAGACCCCATTGCCAAAATAAGCATTGTTGAGGTACATGGTTAGGATTTCCTGCTTGCTGTATTTCTTATTGATTTCAAGGGCAAGGAAATATTCTCTGGCCTTCCGGCTAATGGTTTGGTCCTGGGTCAAAAAGGCATTCTTAGCCAACTGCTGAGTAATAGTTGAACCACCACCTGAACGCCCCAAGGTCAAGACCGCTAGGATAGTCCGCTGGTAGTTAATTCCTGAGTTTTTATAAAAACTCCTATCTTCCGTCGCGATGACGGCATTTTCCATATGATCTGAAATCGCATCCAGCTCCACATAGGTACCTTTTTGACCAGACAAGGTGCCGGCCTCTGCTCCATCCTTATCGTAGATAATGGTAGTAGCCTTGAGAGCCTCCTGTAAATCCCCAACATTAGCTGTCTTTGCTAGGAAGAAGAGATAGCCACCTACGGTCAATACCATGACCCCAATCACAATCATTAAAATCTTAGTCAACTGATAGCGACGCCAAAACTTGCGAATCGGCTCTGGAATTCGTGACTTCTTCTTTGCTTTTTCTAAAGATTTACCACTTCCTCTACGGCTACGACGAGGATATTCTTCCTGCTCAGCCTGAAAGTCCTCTGGTACATCAATCGGTTGATACTCTAAATCATCTCTATCCATCACATACCTCTTTCTAATGAATTTTGTACCATTATACACCATTTCCTAAAAACTAGCAGAAAAAAGCCTGCGACCACTTGTGACAACAGACAGAGAAAATTTTCCAAAAATATGATAAAATAGGGTCATTCTGAACAAGAAAAGGATATTCCATGACACAAGTATATGACATTACCATCATCGGTGGCGGACCAGTCGGTCTCTTCGCCACTTTCTACGCCCATCTCCGTCAAGCCAAGGTCAAAATCATTGACTCCCTGCCCCAACTGGGTGGCCAGCCTGCCATTCTCTATCCTGAGAAGGCCATTTTAGACATTCCAGCCTTTCCAAGCCTGACGGGACAGGAATTGACGGACAACCTCCTTGCCCAACTGGCACCCTTTGACACCACTATCTGCCTCAATGAAACCCTGACTGCTATCGAACCTGGGGAAATCATTACCCTAACAACCAACAAGGGCAGCCACCAAACCAAGACTCTGATTATCGCCATGGGTGGCGGGGCCTTCAAGCCACGTCCGCTGGAGATTGATGGTGCCGACAGCTTTGACAATGTCCACTACCACGTGTCCAACATCCAGCAATATGCGGACAAGGACATTGTCGTCTTGGGTGGCGGTGACTCTGCGGTCGACTGGTCCCTGGCCTTTGAAAAAATCGCCAAGACCACTCAGATCGTCCACCGACGCGATAACTTCCGAGCCCTCGAACACAGCGTAGAAGAACTCAAGCAGTCCAGCGTCACCATTCACACACCATTTGTCCCTAAAGGGCTTTCTGGGGAAAATGGCAGAGCTTCTGCCATTGATTTCGATAAGGTGAAGAGCGAGGACAAGCTGACCCTGTCTTTCGACCACCTCTTTGTCAACTACGGTTTCAAATCATCTGTCGGTACGCTAAAAGAATGGGGATTGGAGCTCAATCGCCACCGCATCGTTGTCAACAGCAAGCAAGAAACCTCTGTCCCTGGTATCTATGCCATCGGTGACTGTTGCTTCTATGAAGGCAAAATCGACCTGATTGCGACTGGACTGGGCGAAGCCCCAACCGCTGTTAACAATGCCATGAACTACCTCAATCCAAACGAAAAAGTGCAACCCAAGCACTCCACCAGCCTATAAGATGAAAATTGATATTCGCATTCCCCAAGCCTTTCCCCAACTGACTGTCAAAGAAGTCTTGGAAGATTATTTTCTTATTCCCAGAAAAATCCGCCACTTCCTCCGTACCAAGAAGCATGTCCGTGTCAACGGCGAGCTGATTAACTGGCAGAGCCCGATAGCAGCAGGCGACCTTCTGGAATTGACCTTTGACCAGGAAGATTATCCTGAAAAAAACATTCCACTTGGACAGGCGGACTTGGTGAAGGAGCTCTATCAGGATGAGCATTTGATTATCGTCAACAAGCCTGAGGGCATGAAAACCCACGGCAATGAGCCGACGGAAATTGCCTTGCTCAACCATGTATCCGCCTATGTCGGTCAGACCTGCTATGTAGTCCACAGGCTGGATATGGAAACCAGCGGAGCCATTCTCTTCGCCAAAAATCCCTTTATCCTGCCCATTCTCAATCGGCTCTTGGAAGACAAGGTTATCTACCGTGACTACCTAGCCCTCTGCCAAGGCCAGCTAAAAAAGACAGACTGGTCCATCACCGATAAGATTGGACGGGACCGACACGACCGCAGAAAGCGAGTGGTCGACAACCGAAAGGGGCAGACAGCTCTTACCCAGGTCCGCCTCTTGAAGACCCTTGGCAAAAACAGTCTGGTTACCTGTCGCCTCCAGACAGGAAGGACTCACCAAATCCGAGTTCATCTAGCCCACCACGGCCATGCCCTAATCGGTGACCCTCTTTACAGTCGAGTCGCAGCCCCCCGCCTCATGCTCCACGCCCAAAAACTCAGCCTGACCCACCCGCTGACCTTAAAAGAAATCAGTGTAGAAGCAAGATCGGAGAGTTTTGATAGAATAGTAAAAAAGAGCTGAAAACCAGCTCTTTTCTTCATTTTCATTATTCAAATATATTACCCAACTCAACATCCACGCGATTTTCTTTGACATTGATATCGGTCACGGCTAGAAGCGATTTGTAGTTGGCAACGTTGCGATCACCTTTTTGGTTTTCCGCAAAGACAGCTACGCCAACCAAGGTTGAATCAAACTCAGAGAGTAGACTGATCATACCATTGATGGTACCACCATTTTTCAAGAAGTCATCAACAATCAAGACACGACTTCCTGCCTTCAAACTACGCTTGGATAGGAACATCTTCTCAATACGGTCGCTCGATCCTGACACATAGTTAACCGAAACGGTTGAACCCTCTGTAATCTTGAGGTCTCGACGAACGATAACAAATGGAACATTGAGTACATTGGCAACGGCATTGGCCAAGGGAACACCCTTTGTCGCAACCGTCATGACGGCATCAATCTTTTCTTCCTTAAAAGAATTAGCAATAATACGACCAACGTTTTTCAAGACATGAGGTGTTGAAAGAAGGTCAGATGAGTAAATATAGCCACCTGGCAAAATCCGGTTACTTTCAGCCATCTGGTCACGAAGAGCCTGAGCAATCTCGATGGACTCTTCCTTAGAAATAGAAGGCGTAAATACAACCCCTCCGCTAGCTCCTGTGATGGTTTCAATCTGACCAATCGAACTTTCTTCAAAGGCTTTTTTAATAATTGCAATATCTTCTGAAATCGAAGACTTGGCAGACTCATACTTTTCCGCAAAGGTATTCAAGCTTGTTAATTCGTAAGGGTGATTGATGAGGTAGTTAGAGATAACAACCATTCGTTCACTTCTTCTTAATTTCATATCGTTCTCCTTTTTGGCTTTTTCCTATTATAGCACAATCCATGCAAAAAGCGAACTTTTTTATTTTAAAAAGTCCGCTTTTTTCGTATTTTGTTCATTTTTCACAAATACCATGATGGTCGAAGCCTGCTATAGCCTTGATACCAAGTCCAAACAGCATCAGCCTGTTCTTTCATCAAGGGGATTTGGAGGGGATCCACCTGCTCCGCCCACGAAAGAGCTCCCAGACTATTCACGGTCAGATAAAGGGCTAGAAGCCTCCAAAATTCTTCAGGAATATGTCCTTCAAAATAGGCATCCAGCTGACCACGCGCAAAGGCTGGAGACAAGTCTGCCGTAAAAATCAAACGGTTGAATTCTTCCCAGGGGTCTCCTATGTCATAGCGATCAAAGTCTAAAATCTTAAGTTTTCCATCTCTTCCCAGTAGAAAATTCCCTGTATGAAAATCACCGTGATGGTAGGCAATCGGTCTCCCTTCAAGCAAGTGACGATTGGCCTGAACAAAATCAATCATGGCTGGTCCAGTTGGATAGGAATGACTAGCTGCTTGGTAGGCCGCTAATTTATTGTCAATCTTAGCCTGATAAAAACTGTTCCAGTCGCGCAGACTTTGGTCAATCGGTAGAGCATGCAAGGTTCGCAAAAACTGCCCTGACTGACAGCCCAATTCATACAAGACAGAATCAGACAGACTAGAAGCCACTTCATTCATATCTTGACCTTCCACCCATTCATAAAGGGTGTAGACTGACAAGTCATCCGCCCAAAAACTTAGTGGCTCTGCCACAGGCAAACTTAGACCAAACAGGTTTTCAACTAACTGAAACTCTAATTGCTTAGCCTCATAGGCTGGCCGCTCTGCTATTCTCAAAAGACCAAAGCGACCATCTTCTAGCTGGACCTTGTACTTTTTGTCCGTGGACCAGCCTTTGGTGAGGGGCTGTCGAGACACTATCCTAACTGCCATTAGTCGATATTGGGTTTATAGAAAGCGCGGTTATCCATGGCAAAGATGCGGTTAGTCATCTCGCCTGGGCCGACCTTGTCCAAGGCCGATAGCATCATCATCATTTCCGCATCGATGTTGTCAATCATGTGGAGGATTTCTGCCTCCATAATCTGCGGACGGACAGGGCTTCCATACTCCAAGAGACCGTGGTGACTGAGGATAACGTGGCGCAGAACAGTCACTTCCTCCAGACTGTCATCGATGCCCAATTCCATCAAGACCTTGGTAATCTCTTCATCAATCAAGGAAATGTGCCCAATCAGATTGCCACGGACAGTGTATCCTGTGTTATCAGGACCTGTCAGTTCAATCACCTTGGCTAGGTCATGAAGCATGATTCCTGCAAAGAGCAGGCTCTTGTTGAGCTGGGGATAGATGTCACCAATTTTATCAGCCAAACGGACCATGGTCGCCGTGTGGAAGGACAAGCCCGAATAGAAGGCATGGTGATTGGTTTTGGCTGCTGGATAGGAATAGAATTCCTTGTCGTACTTGCTGTAAAGAGCACGGACAATCCGCTGCCAAGTGGCATTTTCAATGCGGAAAATCATCTGGCTCAGATATTCCTTGGTATCCTTGACGTCAACAGGTGGTTTTTCCTTAAAATCCGCAGGATCATTTGGCTCACCAGCTTTTGGCAAACGGAGAACAAGCTGGTTGACCTGAGGGGTATTGTTGTAAACCTCACGACGACCCTGCATGTGAACAACTGTCCCAGCAGTAAAGTCTTTGATTTTCCCTGGTTGGGCATCCCAGACCTTGCCTTCAATCTCGCCAGTATCATCTTGGAAAGTCAGCGCTAAGTAGTCTTTTCCAGCCCGTGTTTGACGGACTTCAGCTGTCTTGATCAGATAGAATCCTTCGAAGAATTCATCTTTTTTCATTTGGTTAATTTTCATTATCTTCCTCATCTAATGGGGACAGGCCAAGCAGTCCCTTGGTTTGGTCATCTTCGTACAGGTCAATGGTACGAAGACTACGCTCGATAGCGTTGGTACGAGTGGTTAGGAGTTTGTCAATATTGCTGCTGGCTTGATTGAGCTGTTTCTGAGCCTTGACCAAGAGGTCAGAAAACTTGCCAAATTCCAGCTTGACATTGCCCAAGACCTTGGAAATATCATCGGCCGACCGTTGAATATTGAGGGTCTTAAAGCCGACGGAGAGGGAATTGAGTAGGGCAGACAGGGTAGTGGGGCCAGCTACTACGATATTTTCCTGACGGCGAAGCTCATCAAAGAAAATCGGATTGCGGACCACTTCTGAATAAAGCCCCTCGGTTGGCAAAAACAAGACGCCGAAGTTGGTGGTTTCAGGCGGATTGAGGTACTTGCTCTGAATATCCTTAGAAAAGCGCTTGATAGCCGCCAAGAGATTTTTGCGATGGAGGTCAATCTGGTCCTTGTCCCCACTTTCGTAAGCATCTTCCAAGCGATAGTAATCCGCCAGCGGAAACTTGGAGTCAATCGGCAAGTAGATATAGTCGCCTTCAGTCCGTCCTGGTAGCTTGACCGCATACTCCACACGCTCACTAGAACCTGAAACCGTGGCAAACTCTCGCTCATATTGGCTAGGTGTCAAAATATCCTCGATAATCTGTCCCAGCTGTAATTCACCCATGATGCCGCGGGTTTTGGTGCCAGACAGGACCTTGTTAAGACTGCCCACATCACGCGCCACCGTCTGCATTTCGCCCAGACCACGATTGACCGATTCCAATTGCTTGGACACCGTTTCAAAGGAGGCTTGTAGGCGGGTTTGCAGGGTTTTCTCCAGCTTTTCCTCAACCGTCTGCCGCATTTCTTCCAGGCGTTTTTCATTGGACTCCTGAATGGCCTGCAAACGGCGGTCGGTGGCATCTCGCGTTTCCAAGTGACTCTTATTCAGCTCTTGACGGATGTCTGTTAGCTGTTGGTAAAGCTCCGTGCGGAGTCTTTCTACCTCCTGATGAATGGCCTGTTGCTGTTTGAGGGTAGCATTTTCCAGTTGATAGCTGAGCTGGTCAGACAAGTTGTCTGCTGTGTCTTCTGCTTGATCTTGCAAAAGCAGGGCCAAGCTCTGCCATTTTCCATAAAGAAAAACCAAGGCCACCAAGACCAGTATCAGCAAAATAAGTAGTACAATATCCATCTAATCCTTGTCCTTACTGTAGATCAGGACCACGTAGCCCTGATCCAGTTGAATGTCTATGTCTCTATCTATAAATTCGTTAGAAGCATAGCATTTTTTGAAAAAATAATTTCTGGCATCCAGCGGGTACTTGGCATGACGAATGGTCAGGCGGCTCTGATCCGACGGCATAAAGGAAATGTACTTCATACCAGCAATCGGTGACAAACGGTGCCGACCTGCTGGTCGAAAACGGACGATGTTCTGACTATCCACCAATTCAATCTGCTCCATATAGGGTGCCAAGTCCGGCTCTGCAGCCAGAAAGAGACTGGCCATCATGTGGTCCATGCGACCACCCAAGGCTCCGTATATGCGAACCTGGGCCTGCGGATAGGCCTTGAAGATTTCCTTTAAAGCCAGCTCCAAGTCTGTATCATCTTTTTCAGCAGGAGCTTGCAAAAAACGCTCGGCTTGATCCTTTATCCGCCCTAATTCTTCAGGTGTCACCGAGTCAAAATCACCGATAGCCCAGTCAAGTGGCAGGGAATGGTCCAGAAGACGAAGAGAGCCTGCATCTACCCCCACATAGAGGTCGGCAGGCTCAGGAAGGCAGTCAAAGGAACCGCCTGCAATGACAGCAATCTTAATCATGGAGGGCAGCTCTCAATTTAGCAACGTTGGCATCCAAATCGCCTTTGAAGAGGTAGGAACCAGCCACAAAGACATTGGCACCCGCATTTTTGGCTGAATGAATGGTCTTGTCGTCAATCCCGCCGTCCACTTCGATGTCAAAAATCAATCCCTTGGCTTCACGGAGTTTAACCAAGGCCTCAATCTTTTCAGCCACTTCTGGAATGTAGGCCTGACCACCAAAACCAGGGTTGACCGTCATGAGAAGTACCTGATCCACCAAGTTGAGCACAGGCTCAATGGTCACAAGAGGAGTGCCTGGATTGATCACCACACCCACCTTCATCCCAGCAGCACGAATTTTTTGGAGGGTCCCATGCAAGTGAACCGTTGCTTCTGCGTGAATAGTCAAGATATCTGCACCCGCACGTGCAAAGGTCTCGATATGATTTTCAGGATTGGACACCATGAGATGGCAATCGAAAACTAGCTTACTATGAGGACGCATAGCCGCAACCACATCCGCACCAAAGCTGATATTTGGCACAAAATGACCATCCATGACATCAATGTGCACATACTCCACACCTGTCTTTTCTAGACGCTTGAGCTCTTTTTCAAAATTTGCATAATCTGCCGCCAAAATAGACGGTGCAATCTTATAATGTGACATAGAGAACCAACTTTCTATTTGAATTTCTTACTTACCTTGGTATAGGTTTCGCGCTGATTTTGGATTTCGCTGAGGAATTGGAGGTAATTGTCAAAGCGGCTTTGGGAAATAGCAAAGCTGGCAACAGCTTCCTTGACCGCACAATCCGGCTCATGGGTGTGGGTACAGGTCCTAAATTTGCAGTTCTGGCTGGCTTCCGCAATCTCTGGGAAACAATCTGTCAGTGCCTCAGCCTCCTTGACTTCATAGTCTAGGGATGAAAAACCTGGCGTATCCGCAATTTTCCCACCGAAGACATTGTAGAAGCTGACCGCACGAGTGGTATGGCGACCACGCCCCAGACTATCTGAAATAGCCCCTGTTTCCAAGGCTAATTCTGGTGCAATTCGATTGAGAAGTGTCGATTTGCCAACCCCTGTCTGCCCCATAAAGACCGTCACCTTGTCCTGTAAAAGAGGCGTCAATTCATCCAAACTATAGACAAAAGGATAGCCAATTTTCTCATAGATAGTCTTGAAGACATCCATCTCCGCCCAATCTTCCACCAAGTCCATCTTAGAGATATAGATAATGGGATCCATATCCTTCTGTTCAAGGAGAACTAGGAAACGATCCAGTAGATTGGCATTAAAATCTGGTTCCTTAGCCGACATGATAACCACCGCCTGATCGATATTAACGATAGGAGGTCGAACCAAACTATTTTTCCGCTCATGAATCTTTAATATATAGCCTTCTGAGTTTTCCTCGGCAGAAAAGTCCACAAAATCACCCACATAGGGCGTTTGGCCTTTCTTACGAAAATGTCCTCTAGCTCTGGTTTGATAAATCTGTCCCTCTGCCTCGACATAGTAAAAACCAGCCAAGGCCTTGATAATTCTTCCTTGCAATGAAGACTCCTTTGTGTGTACTTGTTCCTATTATACCAAATTTCCTACAAAAAAACCGCAAGCGGTTTCGATTTTACATTTTCCTCTAGTCATTTCAACTAAAAAATAGTATAATAAAAAACAAGCGGAGGTGGTGGAACGGCAGACACGCATGCTTCAGGCGCATGTGCCCATCGGGTGTGAGGGTTCAAATCCCTTCCTCCGCATTATTTATAAAGGATAACCCCAGGTCAGAATTATTGGCTTGGGGTCATTTTTATATCTTCTCACTTATACTCAATGAAAATCAAAAAACAGCCAAGCTCCAAAGGTTTGGGGAACCTTTGGAGGTTGGAGATAGAGCGAACGTAGTTCGTTTCTACTTACGCGGATAGAACCCTGTTACTATTTTGTTTCAAGGTAACAGGCTGAAAGGCTCCACTGGAGCCTTTTACTTATCAAATCAAGTCAACAAGGTCTAATTTTGATTTTCAAAGAGTATTAATTGCCCTCCCCAATCCGTATCACCCCATCATAACGAGAAAGGACCTCATCGGACACACGGTGGGAAATATGAATGAGCGTCTTATCAGTTAGTGAGGTAAGGTAGGTTTCAATCACTGTATAGGTTTCCTGATCCAAGGCAGACAGACTTTCATCCAACAACAAGATATCCTTATCTTGCAGCAAGGCACGTATCAAGAGCAGGCGCTGCTTTTGTCCGCCAGACAGTCCGCTATCATCACTAATTTCCTCGCTTAAAGAGTCATAACTTGGGAAACGACTGTCAAGGTTCATGGTCTTAATGAGAAACATCAGCCTATCTTCTGGAACCTCCCGTCCCATGGTCAAGTTGTAGAGAACAGTATCATGGAAAAGAGCTCCCTCTTGTGGCAGATAGGCAATCTTGTCTTGAATGGCTTGGTAGGACAAGTCTGAAAGAGAGGTTTTATCAAAGTAAATATCCCCTGCTTGCAGTTGGCTATTCTTGGTCAAAATAAAAGCCAAGGAAGATTTGCCAGAACCACTTTCCCCAAGAATTAAATACTTCTTGCCACGCTCAAACGCTACGGTCAGGTCTTCAAAGACCTGCTTCTCACCGAGAGCATAACTAGCCTTGACCAGTTGCATGCTCTGGAAAGCTGAAGCTGGTTCCTGCCCCTTCGTTTCTTGACCCAAAGAAGATAACTCAAACTCTTGCTTCAATTCCTTAACGGCATGTCTATCCAAAAAGGCTGCCGCAATGCTATTAATGGGATCCACCAACTGCTCTGAAATGGTCAGAATAGCTGTCAAGCCACCGATGGTCAAGGCACCAGAAAAGACTTGAAAACCACCGATAAATATAATCGAAAGCGTGGTCAGATAAAAGACCAAACCGACTAAGAGCCGCATGGTTACTGTCGTTCGATTGGCCTGATTGACCTTGTCATTGACTGCTTGATAGCGATCGTTCAGACCATCTAAAACTTGCTGTCTTTGGCGACTATTTTTCACTTGTAAATAACTCAGAAAGACATCTGAAACCCTTGTATTATAGACCTGCTGACTGTCCGAAATCGCCTCCTGATTGAGCCTTCTCCGCTTTTTAAACAAATAGGGAATCACAACTGGCAAAAAGGAAATCAGAATCAAGAAAATAGCGGTCAGACCATCCAAGCTAAGCAAGGCTAGACTGGCAATGCCAAAGGTACAAGCACCTTGAAAAATCGTAAAGAAAGCGTCATAATAATCTTCTTTCACCGTCTCCAAATCATTATTGAGCTGAGAAATATAGGCCCCTGCCCCCTGCTCAACAAACTGCCTAAAAGATAAATCAAACATTTTCCCAATAAAGGTCGCCTGCAATTGGAAACCTACTTGATTGAGATAGCTGACATTGGCAATCTGACGAATGTATTCAAAGACCAGCATGACAAGGACAGTTAGCCCCATCAGCACAAAATAGGACACAAAGGCCTGTCTATCTCCAGCTGCAATAGCATCAATAATATAGCGATATTGGTACAGAAAGCCAACATTGAGCAGGGATACTGCAAAAATACAAGATAGGGTTAGCCAAAAATTCCTCTTTTTCATTTCTTCTCCACCGTTTGATAGATTTCTAAGCAAAGCAATAAAAAATCTGTATTAAACACCGTTATTATACCACAACTGCCCATGTTTGTGTGAATCTTCATATAAAGAAAAAGAAGCTAGGCATAAAGTCCAGCCTCGCTTCTCAAAGTTCGTGCCAACATCTCAGCGCAGTGGTTGATTGGCAGATTTGTTCGTGTTTCACACTCCAAATCTGACCTAATCAACTGTGCGGGGGTGGGAAGACGAACTCTTTATTGACCAGTCGAGTTCTTTCCCACTCCCTATTTTTATTCTGTCGGTTCTGTCGCTACTTTGAAAAAATCTTTGTATTTCAAAAGGTAGCCTTTTCCTGTAGATAGGTCATATTGGACCAGTTTGAGTTCTTCTGCAACTTTCGCATCTCGCTCAGCCTGTCCTACTCGGTCCTTATGAAGCACTTCTGTCAAGAGGGCATAGTAAGGACTGACCTTGTTATTGGTCGTCTCCAGCATCAGTGCATTCATGTCGCTAGAATTGACCAAATCATAATGGTAGTCTTCTGTTTCAAAATTGCTCCAAACGAAATAATCTGTCTTATATTGCAGACTTGGATCAGTCACAAATGCTGACTCAGGATACAAACCTGGCAAATGGTCGCCGTAAAAGACAACGGTCACCTTTTTATCCAAAGTCTTGAGCTGGTCTAGAAAATCCCTGGTTGCTTGATCCGTAAAGGATAGAAGACGAACATAGCTATTGAGGTTGGCATTTTCCTCAGCCGTGAAGCCCTCACCCGAAGCTGTAATACTTGCAGGCTCAGCAGAGTTCCACTGCACATGGTTTTGCATAGTAATGGCAGAGACAAATGTATTTGTTCCTGAACGCACCTGCTCCAAAATCAAATCGTAGGTCTTCTTGTCACTGACAAAATTCCCCTGATAATCTTCAGCCGTCACTGCAAGTGGATACTTGGCACTATTAAGAGTATAGAACTGCTCAATCCCCAACTGCTTATAGATTGAATTACGATTGTAACTGGTATCGAAGTAGGGATGAATAGCCACACGGCTATCTGCTGGATAGAGGTCGCTGATACTTGGCAACTTCTTCATATTTGGCGCCACATCCAGATAGACAGATGAAATAGAAGAATTATAATTGTAAAGTGGTAAACCACTATAAACCTGAAACTCAATATTGGCAGTCCCACCACCATAGTGGTCGCTCTTCATCAAACCACTAGTAGTCTGACTCATGATGTACTCAATATTTGGAAGGACATTTTGGCTGAGGGTCACACCGGGAATCCGACGAGGGTCAGCCAAACTCTCGCTAAGAATATAGATAACTGTCTGGTCAGTCAATTGGCCTGTCCGTTCTGCATTGATTTCCTCAGCCAAGGCGGTGTATTTCTTCACAATGGCCTTCATGGTCTTCTCAGAGTAATTCTCAGGCATTTCCATACTGGTCTTGCTGAGTTGCTGCAACCAGAGGAATGAAAGAGTCCGATAACGAGCCACAAAAGCATAGCCCTTCCAATCTACGTTACGCCAGTTATTGACCTGAGAAAGAATAGGTATCCAGCCAGCAATCTTATGGTCTTTTTCATTGCGAATAGCCCAACCCATTCCTAAAATTAGGGATACGATGACTGAAATTCCTGCCAGCCGTTTCCAGATAGAAGCGACAATCTGTCCTTGGAAGTAGTTCTTATGAATTTTCCGATAAAGAAAGAACAGAATCACTAAAAAGAATAGCGATATGAGCACAACACGCAGACTGATAAAGCTGAGAATCATCCCCATATTACCAATCCATTTGAAATCATTTGGGGTCAATGGCTCCGAACGATAGCGAAATTTGAGGAAATTGGCCGCTATCAAGGTCACATTTAAACCAGCAATGACAGCAACCGACAAGATTTGACGGTTGATGACCAAGCTGATGATAATGTTTAGGAAAAAGAGGCAGGCAATTTGAAAGACAATAGCCCCCGGAAAGAGATGGCGGGTAAAATAAGACCCCGTCGCCCCAGCCATGGAGACCTGATAGCCGATATGGGACAGGCTTGCCAGCACCAGACTGATAAAGACCATGCTGTGGACATTGGTCCGATTGGCCTTAAACTCTACAAATGCCTTATGAAGATAGCGGAGAAATATATAGGTCCCTATAAAATGAATAGGCGCAAACAGCGGTGTCTGGCTGAAAAACTCTATGTAAGAACCTTTCTCAACCAAACTCTCATAATGGCTATCTTTCCAATAAGAGATAGCTAGAGGGCTGAGAGAAAGCAAACTGGTCAAGAGCAAATAGCCATCTGGTACCAAGTGATTGGCTGACCACTGGCTTAATTTTTCTCGAATTCCCGTCTTCTTCCGCCATAAAAATGCCAACAATACTGGAAGAGCCAACATCAATAGAAACTCAAATTGAAAGAGATTATTACGGAAAATATTCCAGGGTTGATATTTCTTGGCATTGAGCCGATAGACTAGATTGACAAGATACAGAAAGCCTAGAAAATAGCCGACATACTTGGCAAAGGTTTTGGTCTTGATAAACTGTTCGTACTTATCCAGCAGGACCAAGATATAAAAAGTAAAAATAAGATAGGCAAGCAAGGGCAGGGGGATAAACCAGAGCGGGAAAGATACTCCACTTAGCAATAGAGCCCGACCCATCGCCAGCAAAACGGTCATAATCATAACCAGAATAAATTGCTTGCTTGCCTTTGGATTGATTTGTTTCATAACATTTCTCTCTTAGGAAAGGCTTGATTTTCGGTAAATAAAGATGTAGTACATCGACCAGACTAGCCATCCAGTCAAACTGATAATGATAACTGGCAGTAACCACCACTGTTGCTTGTAGGATAGAATTAGGGTATTCTGCCCCGGTTGGCTGGTAACTGTTGGTACACCGATTGTGGAGAGCTCCACATCTTCTCTATCCAAGACTTGGTCATTCAAAACAAGCTGACTATCTTGGTAGACAATGATTGGCAGGGCTGTTTCTTCTGCTTCCGACGCCATCCAAGTCACCACCAGCTGATTACCATCAACTTCTTTGGTAAAATCTTGATTTGGTAAAATCACTTGGTCACGATAGGTAAAATAGGTATTGTCCGACTCCTCATTAGTCAGATGCCCCGTCTTTTCTGATAAATCTGGTACATAGTCCGGCGTAGATTTCTGAGCAATGTGGATAAATTCACCCAAGTCTTTGGAATGGAAAGAAGCCCGTAACTCTTCCGTCGTCCCGTACAAGGTCGTATGAATTCGTTTTTGTAGGAAGGTATCGCTATAATAATGTCCTTTGATTTCCTTATAACTTTCATTCCAGAGGAAACCAACCGAAACAAGCAAAGAAATAACAGTCAAACCTGAAAAGATTTTCTGTATTTTGTCTGACAAGCCTGAAACCTGTACCCCCACAACTGCCAACAACAAGGCATTGGCATAGAGGAAGAAGCGGAAAGGAAATTGAATCAATTCAACCAAGGTAATTCCCTTACCAGCAAATAACTGCCAAGGGAAGAGGTTGGTTGACAAAATCAAAAATACTGCGTAGGTCAGAGCAAGACCACCCAGAACCAGTGATTGTTTCTTCCAATTTTTCACCAAGAAATAGAGATAGATTCCAAAGAAAATTGGCAATGGATAGGGATAGTAGAGAAAGGCTGTTTTCAGCCATGTGACAGTATTTTGAACGAATTTCTTATTTACAAATGGTGGTACCAAGGTGTTGGTCGCATTGATATAAACCAGTGGCAACCAGATATTGATGGTTAGGAGCAGGAAAATCCCTACCGACAGGGCTACTTGTCCAATAATCTTCATTTTTTGGTCTGATTTCCACCAACCAATGAAAAAGAGAATGCCATAGGCAATGACCAAGAACAAGGTCGATAGCATATGGACCTGTAACATAAGCCCCACAGCTCCTGCCATGAGGAAAATGGGGACTTTGTTCGTCTGCAAGAAACGGACTGCAGGGATTAAACAAAGCGGAAAGAGAGCCACTCCCCAGCTGGTAAATCCTTGGGTTGCCCACCAATACTGAATGGAATAGGTGGTCACAAAGAACATGGATAAGAGAATGGAATGAGTATATTTAACCTTGACCTCACGCATGAGGAGATAGAGAGAGGTGGCACTCAGAGTTCCCAAGAGAAGATTGGACAAAATTTGATAACGAAACCAGGTCCCACTTAAAAGAACTAGCACCCCCTGTAAATAGGCAAAATAAGGCCCATAGAGAGCATTGACAATCCGTCCTGACTGCTGGTAACCATACAAACTGATGATATAGGAGAAATTTCCCTCCTTCATCTGTATTGCCGCATCATAGAAACGATTGTAGTGGAAAATCAAGTCCGCACCTGTCACCATCCCCTTAGTTAGCAAATGAGGAACTAATAATAATAAAGAAAAGCCCACAAATAGGCCCAGGGCTACTAAATGGGGATGCTTTTTCAGCATAGTTTTTAACATATCGATACCTTCATAAAAAAAGAGGGAAACTCTCTCTTGTTTTTGTAAATATTCTGCTAATTTGCAGACAATATTTTTCAAAAGTTAGTCACTTTTCAGTATAGCAAGCTTTCCACCCACTGTCAACGAACAAGGCAAACAGGAAAACAATTTTCCATTAAAATAAATATTGATTGCAGATTTCACCACAATCAATACCTACTTATAAACCAACTTCCTGGAGGCTGTCAGACAGACGTGCGAAGTCAGCCATGGAAAGTGCTTCTCCACGAACACTGGCTTCCAGCTCTGCCATGCCAAGTGCCTGCGTCAGCTTGTCCTTAACCTCTTCGGACTTGCCAAAATGGTTGGTCAGGTTGTTCCACAAGGTCTTACGGCGGTGCACAAAGCTGGCCTTGGACACCCGGAAGAAGAAATCTTCGTCCTTGACGTTCACCAGGGGTTGCTCGCGACGGACCATTTTGAGAATGGCGGAGTCCACGTTTGGTGCGGGCACAAAGACGGTGCGTGGCACGATGAAGGCCACCTTGGCAGTCATGTAGTACTGGACCGCGATGGACAGGCTACCGTAGGACTTGGTGTTTGGCTCGGCAGAAATGCGGTCGGCCACCTCCCGCTGCATCATGACCACGAACTCGCTGAAGGGAATCTTGCTCTCAATCAGGTGCATGAGGATAGGGGTGGTGATGTAGTAGGGCAGGTTGGCCACGACCTTGATGGGCAGGTCAGGATTCTTGAAATTCTGAATCTGGGTCTGCAGGTCGGTCTTGAGGATATCTTGGTTGACCACGGTCACATTGTCAAAGCGACCCAAGGTGTCCGCCAAAATCGGAATCAGGCGGTCGTCAATCTCAAAGGCCATGACTTCGGCGGCATTTTCCGCCAAAAACTCGGTCAAGGCCCCGATCCCAGGACCGATTTCGATGACATTGACATTCTGGTCAATCTCAGCCGTATCTACAATCTTCTGTAAAATATTGGTATCGGTCAAAAAGTTCTGACCGAAGGATTTCTTAAAGGTAAACCCGTGGCGTTCAAGGACGGCACGAGTAACGTTTTTGTCTGCGATTCTCATTCTTGGTCTTTCTATGTGATTTTATTACCAATGACAATAATAAGTCATTTTTGAGTTAGCGTCCTCAGTTATCGTGTTAATACATTTTTGATTTGAAATTAAATCAACTAAAACTTCCTTGTGCGGGTGCCTATATCTATTATGTTTTCCAGCCGATGCAAAGTAAGCAGCGAAATTAATCTTCTTTCTAAATCCTTCATTATAATTATGTCTTGAACCGTGATGTGGAATTTGAACAAGGCCAATATTTCTAAAATACTTAGAGTAGACATTTTCAACAGAATCCCATTTTTGTTTACAACTAATCCACTTTTTTTTATTCCAATCGTATTTACCAGCTTCATAGTCACCTGTATAAAGACAACCGTTAAAATATATGTATTCATGGTTCCCATTATGGTGGTAAATGCAGGAAAATAATCTACATTTATTAGAACAACTATTAAAAGGCAGACCTGCACCAGAATATAACATCATTGAATTTACATTTAAACTTCCGGGAACTTTTGAATAAGCTTTTTTAATCTCACTTTTATCCGATTTTGTCCCTTGAATCCATAGTTTTTTTAATTCCTGCAAGTCAACTTTTCCATTCGAATCTAAAATACTCATACTTAAATTTATTTTTTTTAATTCTGTCTCGAAGATTTGTTTTCTCGTATCTTCTCTAAAATTATGCGGCAAATATACCCAATCAACTTCAACTCCTGCCCCAAATATCGCTTCTGAAGTTTCAGCAATTAGGCTCCCTTCTTGGTGTTCAACTGAAATAGGATGTAGTACTACATCAGAGTTTTCTATGCTCTGACCATTTGTCGAAATAAAGTTACGTACAAAACTCGATGGAGCCGTTTCATTAATCACATTCATCAGTTCGTTCAATTCTCTCGTTTCCGACGTAATCAATGGAAAAAACAAATGCCTCACGTTGCAATGATGTAGCAAAAATTCCAACCCATTCACATGATCATCATCCAGATGCGATATAAATACAGCATGAATTTCTTCATTTTTATTTAAGTTAGCTTTTATTTGAGTCTCCACATACATTACATTAGTAGCCGAACCGCAATCATAGATAACCCTGTATTCGTTTCCTCTCAACCTCAAAGTCTCTAGATAAAAAGCACCTTGACCAACTGGTAATATTTCTCTCTTGACGGAATTCATTAGTGACATCCTCCTATATAGTATTCGTTTGTTAAGTGAATGATTTTCATAAAATATACATTAGACACGACGAAGTTATTTCACCCCTCACTTCAACAACTTGATTTAATCACTCTTGGTTGCAAAAAGGTAACCCAGTTGAACTTCATTTTTCACCACGCGATAGAGGGCGATGTAGTCTTTTCCAATGACATAGCCTCGGGTCAGATGAGGCGGGTCTATCTGCTTACCAAAACGATTATCGGCGTTAAAGCCACGTTCTGGAAAAATTTGCCTATCTCATCTCAACTACCGATGTAAGTATCTCTGGATAAAACTCAAATTCCATACTTCTTTTTGACACGCTCTAGGCTGATCCCTTGACCTGCCTTAATCGCCTGCTGATTTTCCTGGATTTCCTTCTGTAACTGTAAAAACAACTCTTCTGCTGTCAGAAGTGGAAACTCAGTTTTTACAGCAATGTTTTGTAAGAAGAGATTGCAGCCAGCAGTCAAATCCAGCTGGTTCATAGCAAATACTTCCTTGCCTGTTTCCAATTCACTCATACTCCCTCATAGCCTCCTCAACTTCCGCCAGACTTATCCCAAACAATTCCAATCGTTTGAGGAGTTGCTTGCCGTTGCAATAGCCGATGCGGAGCTTTTCTCCCAGATACTCCCTCCGCTGGCGGCTGTCACCACCCATCAGCAATCCAAGGCGCATCAGGTCTGACTTGCTAATGTCAAAGTTGTTTTCATCATCATAGTAGCCACGCAGGCCTGCTAGGGCCTTTTCCAAGTCTTCAAAGCTGGCGTGCTCAATGCCCAAGGACCGCCCTTTTGTTTTGGACTTTGGGGTAGCCTCGTCCCGCTGTAAAAAGGCGTGTTTGACCGTGGGAATGGCCTGCATAATGATCTTTCGAATCCGCTCCCCATTGTAGTCTGGGTCGGTGAAGACAATAACGCCACGCAGGTCATGGAGTTTCTCGATGCGTTCCAAATCATCGTCTGATATGGCAGAGCCTCTGGTTTCGTAGGTATTCACCTCGTAAAACCGTTTTAGGTTTGCTGTATCATCCTTGCCCTCGACAACGAGGACTTCTTGTATCTTAATTTTCTGTGTCAATTCTGAACAAGCTCCTTGCATTCTCGTAGGTCGCTTTCGCCACTTCTTCGACCGACTGGTTGCGAAGCTGGGCCAGCATTTCCACCACATATCTAGTGTATCCGGTGCGATTTTCCCGACCACGCTTGGGAACTGGGGCCAGGTAGGGTGCGTCCGTTTCGACCAGAATTTTGTCTAGGGGCAATGCTTGCGCCGCTTCCTGAAGTTCAACGGCTTTTTTGAAGGTCACCACTCCCGAGAAGGAGATGTGCATGCCCAGGTCCATGAAAGCTTGAGCCTCCTCCAGAGTGCCAGAGAAGGAATGCATGATGCCTCCGCGTGGACCGACGCCGACTTCCTTGATGATCTGGTAGGTATCTTCCAGAGCGTCGCGAGTATGAACCACAAAGGGTAAGTCCAACTGCTTGGCCAACTCCATCTGTCGCTTGAAAACACGAGCCTGGGTTTCCTTATCCGCCGTCATCCAGTAGTAGTCCAGCCCAATCTCCCCCAAGGCAATGACCTTGGGATGCTTAAGTGCTTCAAGCAAGTAGCTTTCTACTTCCTCGTCATAGGTGCCAGCCTCTGTCGGATGCCAGCCCAATGTCAGATAAATTTCAGGGTGCTGGTCAGCAAGCTCCATAGCCTTGTCAATGGTTGCTCGGTCAAAACCGACCACATTGTGGAGGGTGACCCCCATTTCCTTGGCAAAGTCTAATTCTTCTTGGACCCGCCCCTCAAACTGCTCAACGTTGAGGTGGGTATGGGTATCAAAAATTTCTATCATCTTATTTCTCTTTCTTTTCTACTATTATACCATACTTTAGACCTCTAGCTTTCAAGACAGTTTTGTAGAGAATATGCTACAATAATCTGAAAAGGAGAATAAATAATGATTAAACTACTCGCTATTGATATGGATGGAACTCTGTTGGACGATAAAAAGGAGATTTCCCCTCGCAACCAGCAGGCCTTACGTCAAGCCACTGATGCTGGAATAATGGTGGTACTGTGTACAGGACGCCCCCTGTCTGGTATTCAACCCTACTTTGACCAATTGCAGTTGCCACATTCCCCCTATGCCATTGGCAACAACGGCTGTCTGACCCTTTCAACTGATGACTGGTCTATCCTGTCTTATCAGTCGACACCGCTAGCTCATGTTGAACAATTAGCAAAATTTCTAGAGGAGTTCCCTAGTCTTAACTTGGTCCTCTTTACACCTCATGCCAATTATGCACTAGGTAAGGAGCTCAATAAAGCCACAAAAAATGATGCCATCATCGAATCTTCTATCCTTTACCATACCGAATTGGAGAACTTTCGCTCCTTGAACATACCTGTCCTTGTGCCGATTTTTATGGGAGAGGCTGAGGAACTGGATCAACTGCAACTAGCTTACGGTAACCAACTAGCAGAAAACTTCCAACCTGTCCGTAGTTTAGACTACGCTTTTGAAGCCCTTCCAAAAGGAGTTAGTAAGGCTAGTGCCTTGGCTAGACTAACAGAGAAGCTCGGCATAACTCCAGAGGAAGTCATGGCAGTTGGAGATGGGGACAATGATATCCAAATGCTCCAATGGGCAGGGCTTGGCATTGCCATGAAAAATGCAAGTCCATCCCTACTAAAGTTCGCAGATGATATCACAGACAGCCATAATGAATCTGGCTTGGCCAAGGCTATCGAAAAGCATCTTCTCAATGTGAAATAACGACGAAAAAACCAGCAGACTCGAGTTTCTGCTGGTTTTAATTGTATTCTTATGCTACTGTAAGAACTTTACGTCCCTTACGGCGACGAGCTGCTAACACGCGACGGCCGTTTTTAGTTGCCATACGGCTACGGAAACCGTGTTTACGTGCGCGACGGATTTTACTTGGTTGAAAAGTACGTTTCACGATGAATACCTCCTCTTAGATTCTTGTATTCGTTTAGCCGGCTAGTTTTGATCAGTTACTAAACATACCAAACTATTTTATATAAATTCTGGGGGTTTGTCAAGCTATTCTGTTCTATTTTCAATCAGATTAAGAAAAAACATTGAAAAAAAGAGGCTGTGCCTCTTCTTAATCGCGATGTCCTTCAATATCTACCACTACATAGCGGTTTGGTTCGCTACCTTCTGAATAACTTGTCAAACCGTCCATCTTAGAAATAATGCGGTGGATGATTTTACGTTCACTGCTTGACATAGGGTCTGTGTGGTAGGCTTCCTGTTCAACCAATACACGTTCAGCCAATTTTTGCGCATAGCCTTGAAGAACTTCTGCACGGTGTTCTACATAGTCATTCACATTGATGGTAATGTAGAAATTACGTTCGTAACGGTTGTAAAGGAAGTTCTGAGCCAAGAGTTGCAGAGCTTTCAAGACCTTGCCGTGATAGCCAATGACACGTCCTGGTTCATTGGTATCCACTTGGATATTGATTGTACGTCGGCTATGGCTGGTTTCAATACTTGCTTCCACATCCATGTCGTCTAGAATTTCTTGAATATAGGCAGAAACCTCTGCAACAACCTGTTCAATGTCGTACTGGGGCTCCACTTTGATATTTAAATCAGCAAATTCATCCTTGACAACTGGCTCTGGGCTAATCACTTCTTCTTGAGTAGGTGTCTGACTGACACTTGCTAACAATTCGTCAGAAAGAATTTCAATGCGCCCAGTTTCTTCAAGAATGGTTGTCGCTTCTTTTTCGTTCTTCAAAATCTGAACCTTAATCTCATCATCAAGCGTTTGACCAGATTTTTCAAATTCCTTAACTGCCGCAACAACTTTTCCTAAATCAATCGTAGCTTCTGAAACACTCTTGACTGGCTCATTAAGTTCATTGATTTCACTTGGAACGCCTCGAACAGCCTTTTGGTTGGCTTTGACAACTGTTGTTTCGTTGATGACGTCAATATCTACGATGGCTGGTTTTTTACCAAAACCAAAGAAACCTTTCTTCTCACGCGCTACAACAGTGATATGTGCCTTCTTACGGGGAATATTCAATTCTTCTAGACCATTTTGAATGGCTTCTTCAACATTTGCACCTGTAAATTTCATTTTCTCTCTCCTATTCGTTTCATCCTACTTCTGTTTGCGAGCCTTTTTCTGAGCCCGTCTGATTTTAGCTTGACGCTCTTTTTCAGCATCAATTTTAGCTTGACGCTCTGCTATGATTTTGAAAGGATTATTAAACACCAAGGTTTGAACCACTTGATAAGCGTTAGATACGGTCCAGTACAAGGCCACACCACTAGCGGCTGTAACAGCAAAGAAGAAAATCAGTACTGGCATGATGTACATCATAGCTGTAATGGCACCGTTTTTCTCAATGGCTGCCTTATTGGCCAACCAAGTACTTAAGAAGGTGAAGGCTGCTGCTAAAACTGGAAAGATAAAATAGGGGTCAGATTCACCAAGATTTACCCAGAGGAACTGTCCAACCTTGAGAGCTTCCTCCGTTATCAGAGCTTGATAAAGAGCTATCAAAATCGGCATCTGAATTAAGAGTGGCCACATGGATGAGGTCATGTTGACACCGTTCTCTTTATAGAGTTTTCGTGTTTCCTCATATAATTTCTGACGAGTATCCATATCACTTCCAGCATACTCTTCCTGTAAAGCACGTAGCTGGGGTTGAAGTTCCTGCATCTTACGCGAAGAATTCATTTGAATTTGGAACAAAGGCAATAAGATAGTCCGAATGATAATCGTAAAGAGAATAATCCCGATACCAATCTGACCGTTGATGGACAAGAATTGAATAATGCTAGCAAACCAATGAATCAATCCATTCCATGCGCCCGAAGACTGACTGGAGGCTGTTCCTGTTCCACAAGCGGTAAGCACGAGTAGAGTCGTGGTCAGTAGCCCAGCCCACTTAAGATTCTTTTTCAATCACAACACCTTCCTGGTATAATTTAGCTAGTTTTAAAACATGGATGAGGTTTTTCTTGATTTCCTGATAGGACAGCTCTTCAACTCCTTTACGAGCGATGATTACAAAGTCATCCGTCACCAACTCTTGCTGGCATTCTATCAGGACATGGCGAAGTCTTCGCTTAATGCGATTTCTCATGACAGCGTTTCCCAATTTTTTGCTGACAGATAGACCTACTCGGAAATGAGCCTGGTCTTTGGGTAAGCAGTAAACCACAAACTTCCGATTGGCTACATTCTTTCCTTTTGTAAAAATGTCATTAAAATCTCGTTCACGCTTGACACGATAGCTTTTCTTCAAACCGTCACTCCATCTTTCAAAATTACCTCTATTATACCATAAAATTCAAAAAAGCCAATAAACATCACGTTTATAGGCACCATACACAAGAAGAAAATGCATGTACCTATTTTCTGGTTACACACATTTTTTCAAAATATTTTCAAAAAACTTACACTTCAGCAAAGTTAATCCCTCATTTCCGAGGACTTATATCACATTTTTGACCCAAAACTGACGATGCCTTGAAAACATGATTTCTGAAAACAAAATGTTCTTCATGCATCTGTCGTGTCTTTAGAGGCTTTTTGATACTGCTACATTTTCTTTTGATTGTCCACAAGGAGAAAAACTGACCGAAGTCAGCTTTTTAGGATAAAATCTCTTTAATCTGGTCAAAATCCAGACGACGCATTTGCAGAACGGCATCATTAACAGCCTTGACAGTTTCTGGGCTAGCCGTATCGTATGCTTCCATCAAAATACGTGGCACAATCTGCCAAGAAATCCCAAACTGGTCCTTGACCCAACCGCACATTTCCGCCTCTGGCACTGCTGACAGGAGGTCATAATAGAAATTGAGTTCGTCCTGACTATCCACATAGACCATGAGCGAGAAGGCTTCGTTGAATGAAGCTTCGCCACCGTAGCCGTGGTCCATAACAATCATTTTCTGTCCAGCGACAAGAAGTTCCGCATAATTCAGTTTGGCAGCCTCAACAGCAGCCTCCCCTTCACCGTAGTAGGAAAGTTGACCGACACTAGCCTGAGGGAGCTTGTCCTTGTAGTAGTCCAACATAGGCTGGGCCAAACCAACCTGATCCTGCGAGAAGAGCAGGCAGATGTCAAACTGATAAGGCTTGTCCAAGTCCGGTGCATAAGACAGCTGCCAAGACAAACCAAAGCGGTCTTCCAACCAGACATAGTAAGGGCTGAAAGGATATTCACCCAAAGGCATGAGAATACGACCGCCTTCTGACAAGGCTTGGTACAAACGTGTCACTTCGTCCTTGTTGGCTACATTGACCATAAGCGACATGGACTCATTGAGCTTAAAGTATGGACCCGCACTAATAGCCGCCAAGGTCATATCGCCCAGTTGAAACTGAATCAAATCTGAATCACCCGAAGGCGTATCCGTAATGGTGTAGGTCCAGTCAATCTTGCCTCCGAATAGATCCACGTAGAAAGCTACCGCTTCTTTTGCCTCTGTATCATACCAAAGATGAGGAATAATAGGTTGCATAAAATTTCTCCTTTACTTTCGTCAGCCCATTATACCACAAACTTGTCCGTACAAGCTCACAGGAAAATTTCTTATGCTATAATAGAAGGATAGAAAAGGAGCAAGCTATGGAAATCTGGAACGCCTACACAGCCGACGGTCAGCTGACCGACCACACTCTCACACGTGGAGAAACCATTCCCGACGGCCTCTACCACTTGGTCGTCGAGTGCATCATCCGCCACCACGACGGCAGCACCCTCTTCATGAAACGCGACATCACCAAGTCCTCCTACCCCGACTATTATGAAGCGACAGCAGGAGGTTCGGCTTTGTTTGGGGAAATAGCAGAGCAGGCCATTTTGCGCGAAGTCCGCGAAGAGACAGGCATTGAGCTGACAGCTGACCAACTCCGCCACCATACACACTTTGTCGCCCATGACGACCAGTGCATTTTCCACTGCTACTGGGCTAAAACCGACTGGGACAAAGCTGCTATCCAACTCCAAGTCTACGAAACCAGCAACTACATCTGGGTCCCACAGGAAAAGTTGAAAGACTTTCTTGAAACAGAACTGGTCATTCCAAGGCAGAAAGACTATGTGGAGAGATTGTTTTTAGAACAATAACAGGGCAAGAGCGAGAATGCTACTCAGTAAAACATGAGATAAAAAGTGACTGAGACGATTTCTCCCAAAAAGAATGCGACCACCTAAGACACGCACACCGCAAGCCAAGATTAAACCGAAAATAAATCCCCAAACTGTCTGCCAGCCCAATAAACTGAGCAGAACTGGGCAAGCATATAAAACCAGTAACCGGTTAGGAAGTTGCTTACGATATACCCAAGCAGATAGCGGTAATAGCCCCAAATAAAGCACAATCAAGCATTTAACAACAATAATCATATAGAACTCCTTTCCCCACCAATGTATCATGAGGGGGTAAGGCACTGTCAAGAGGAGATTATGAAAACAGGACAAGTTATGCAACAATTTGGTATCAAACGTGATACGCTTCGTTTCTACACCGAACAAGGATTGCTACAACCTCAGCTGGTTAACGGTAACTACTACTGGAACGAAGAAGAAATCAACAACCTAGAAAATATACTAGGACTTCGCCAGTTAGGCCTATCTGTGAAAGCTATTATCCGTATCAAAGAACTTCACGACACCAAATGCGGCAGTCTCGAACAGCTAAAAGAAAACAAACAGGTCATACTGGATGAAATTGCCGACCGTGAAAAACAAATCCTCCTACTCCAAGAACAGAAGGAAAATTTAGAAAACCTACTCCAGCAGATTGAGGAAAAATTACAGAATTGATAACAAAATCCCCGCTGTCACAGGACAGCGGGGATTCATTTATTTCAATCCAGCAACTAGACTTGCAATATCAGCTGGTCGAGTACGACAGCAGCCTCCAACTACCTTGGCACCCAGTTTGTGCCATTCAAGAGTATTGTCCAATAGAGAGTGGCTATGGTCAGCTTCTTCTTTCCATGTTTGAGTGGCTCCATCATAGACCTCACCCGAATTTGGATAGGTGACAAATGGTTTATCCGTTTTCTCTCTCAACTGACTGAGAAAGGCTGGGTAGAGAGAAGGAGCCGTACAGTTAAGACCAACCGCCAAAATCTGCTCACTGCTGTTGACCAGCTCTGCTATTTTTTCAATAGACGTTCCGTCAGAAATCGACTGACCGTCCTGTGATGTGAAGCTAATATAGGCTTCGACATTTGGAAAATCCTCTGCTAGCAACTCTACCAAGGCTTGTGCTTCAAGAACATTTGGGATGGTTTCCAAGGCCAAGAGTTCCGCTCCCTGTTCTAAGAGAAGCTCAATTCGGCGACGGTGGAAATCTTTTAACTCTGACAGACTAATGTTGCCATAATCACCCGTGTATTCAGCACCGTTGGCCAAATAGGCTGCGTAGGGACCCACGTCTCCTGAAATGAGAGGATAGCTTCGTTGTACTTTTTCAGCTTCAGACAATTCTGCCCAGACCTCATCACGCGCTTCCTTGGCCAAATCAACGGTCAAGCGAATGAGGTCCTCCGCCTCTGCTTGTGACAAGCCAACTTCTGCTAATCCTTCAAAGGTCGCCTGATAGGTGGAGCTTGTCACCAAGTCCGCACCTGCACGAATGTAGTCCTTATGAATATCCTTGATATACTGGGGATTCTCCAAAAGATACTTGGCTGACCAGAGCTTACCTGATACATCATGACCTCGAAATTCCAATTCCGTCCCAAGAGCACCGTGTAAAATGATATATTCCTTTTGTTCTAGTAGTTCTTTAAAACGCCCCATACTCGAAACCTCCTACCACTTTTTAAAGCGGATATAGTGATAAATATAGCAGCCAATCATGAATGGCACACCAAAGTAAAGACCGGCACGCTGTGAAGGATCCCAACCGATTCCGATGATAGAAATAACCAGCAAAATAACGGTAATCCATGGCAAAATCGGTGAGAAGGGCGTCTTGTATTCCAATTCATCTTCACTGTGAGTTTTCAAAAATTCACGACGGAAACCGATTTGTGCCAGAGGAATGGCCAACCAAGCAATGACAACTGCAAAACCAGCAATAGAAACCAGGGCCAAGAAGATGGTATCTTCTGCATAAATTGACGCAATCAAGGCGATGACAACACCAATCATGGACAAAATCATGCCCCGCATAGGCACACCATGCTTGTTAATCTTCACTAATTCCTTACTAATCATGCCTTCATTGGCCAAAGACCAAAGCATACGGCTTGAAGCATAGAGCCCTGAAGTCGATGCAGATAAGATAGCTGTCAAGATGATGAAGTTCATAATATCAGCAGCATATGGGAAGCCAATCTTGTCCAAGACAAGTACGAATGGCGCTTCTGTCACACCTGCTTCTGACATAGGAAGTAGAGCTGCCAAAACTACAATTGTCAAGACAAAGAAGATAACCAATAGACCGATAGTTGACTTAATGGCTTGCGGTACAGCTTTCTTGGGATTATCTGTTTCACCTGCCGCAATTCCGATCATTTCCACACCTGAAAAGGCATAGTTAACGGACAACATGACCGTGATAAAGCCTACTAATCCGTTTGGGAGCAATCCATTACTTGTGATGTTGTTAAATAGCGGCGCAGCATTGGTTCCCTCAAAAGGCAAAATACCAAAAATAGCCAAAGTCCCAAGCACGATAAAGGCTGCTATGGCATAGACCTTGATAGACGAGAGCGCATCTTCTGCCTTGGCAAACCAGCCAACTGATAGGGTGTTCAAGCCAAAGACAATCACTGCAAAAATCGTTGCAAAAATCCAAATCGGCACACTAGGAAACCAGCGTTGCATGAGCTGGGCTGCCCCAACAAACTGCGATGCCAGAGCAACGACCCAGCAAAGCCAATACATCCAGGCCACCATGAAGCCCGTTCCAGGACTGATAAACTTGGTCGCATAGGTGTGGAAAGATCCAGTCACCGGCATTGCAACCGACAATTCACCCAAAGAAAACATAACCAAATAAACCATGACAGCTCCGAAAAGATAGGCCGCAATAGCTCCAAAAGGCCCAGCCTGTGCAATGGTATAGCCTGAACTCAAGAACAAACCTGTCCCGATAACCCCACCGATAGACAACATCTGCAAATGGCGACTGTTCATCTCTCGATTAAAAGTACCCTGATTTTCAAAATTATGATTTTCCATACTCTCTCCTAAATAGTAATGATTTATTTATGATACCATAGTTTTTCAGAAACTGGTTATATCGTTTTCAAGCTTATTTCCATAGTTTTAAACTATAACAAATCCCCACCGCCATATATGACAGTGGGGATTATTTGTATTACAAACTCTTCAACATATTCTCAATATGCTGGATAGATTTTTCACGGCCGAGATAGAGAATTTAATAATCCCGTAACTTTTTAATTTCTTGATATATGTCCTTTCGGAATTTTCCAAGAGATACATTCTTTATATCCTCCTCAAAAATCACATCACCATAAATCATTCTATCTATCTCGTCATCCGTTAGAGATAATTGACTTTCGATACCACCATCTGTCTGCAGTAACTGACGCAACTCTTCCCTATATTTCTTCGAATATTTCTCTTCTCGTAAAAGCATATTTCTCACATCAAGATTATGAATACTATAAGCTTCTTCAAGTTTGATTGTTCCTATGTCTCCCTTTCTCACCTTAGTAGTAGAAATAATTACTTTAACGTCATCAGATGTAGTCTGTTGATAACTAAATTTCACTTCGTTCTTCTCAACATCAGACTTTATGAATGGATGAACGTTAAAATCTTTAGTCCCCTTGATATGATTACAAGCTCCACAAGATGGAATTAAATTATATAGGCTAACCGCTAACCATGGAAATTCATCCTTACTATAAAAATGGTCCATTTGTGCCGCAAATCTATCCCCACGATTATTGATATAATTTCGATTACAATACGGACAAACAGTTATTCCTAATTCCCTAACAAGAAATTGATTGATGTTAATTTCTGATTTACCCAAAACAATCGATTTAGACAAAATACTATAGTCTGTATAAACCTTTTTCAAGTCATCAACGACTTCAGATTGACTAGACTTCAAATCATTACATATTTCAGTATACTTAATTTTAGCAAACTTAGCTAGTTCCTCGGGCGGCAATAATATTAAATACTTAAAAACTGCTTCTCCATTCCAGTTGCTACCAATACCATTAGGAATATTTTTTTCAATAAATACCTTCAACTCAGCCAAATCTAAAAGATTTTTAGACTTATCTAATATTCTTTCAAAATATAGCTCTTCAACTGTGGTCCTATTCCCAAAATAGTTTTTCTTTTTGCGATATGGTTCTGTATCGATATATATCATCTATTCCTCCCCATTATGTGAATTTATAAGTTCTTCTATCTCTGATACTATTGTCAGTATCTGCTTATTATTGCCCGATGCTTCTTTCAATTTCTGAAATAATCCGTTCATCCCACTTTTTTCTAAAGAAGAATCTGACAAGTTTTCACTAAATCGAATGTTATCCCACATAGATAGCAACTTACGTTTGATTAACTGTTCGCCTATTGCATCAATCCTATACTTCAAGATTTGTTTGAACCAATCATCACTCGAAGACTTTTGGAATTTTTCTCTAATGAAAGAGTTATTTAAGATATCATCTCTTAATTTTATATACTTCGCTCTATATTGTGTATTATATTCATCCTTGTAATCTGTTTGGTTCAATTTAGGGAAGATGATTTCACCAAATTTAAGTTTATCTTTTCCTAACCTATAAATAAAGAGCTTCTTTTCACTTTGAGACAGTATATCATTCACCAACCTAGTCTTCCCAACTCCATTTTCCCCAACAATAACAGTCAAGTCATCAATTCCTTCTGCATATGGGATTTTGATATAGTCTTTTTCTTCTATCTTAAAATTTTTTCCATCTGTATGTTCGACCTTAATATCTGGTAAAAAGTTGATGACTTCATATTTCTCATCTTTGCTCTCAATCATCGCAACCAATCGCATTCCTTTTTTCTCCATCTTTCCTATCTCCTTGTTGCATTTATTTCCTATTATAACCTCAGATGAAAATTTTTTAAAGCATAATCAAAAGAAGTTGAACATATATCCAACTTCCTTATTATTTATTTCATTACAAACTCTTCAACATATTATCAATATGCTGGATAGATTTTTCACGGCCGAGCAGGTAAATGGTATTTGGCAACTCTGGTCCGTGCATTTCGCCTGAAACGGCGATACGGATTGGCATGAAGAGGTTTTTGCCCTTAATGCCAGTCTCTTTTTGAACAGCTTTGATTTGTGGGAAGATATTATCTGGTTGGAAATCTTCGTCGGTCATGGCTTCCAATTTTTCCTTGAGGGCATTGAGAACAGTTGGTACCGTTTCGCCAGCCATGACTTCTTTTTCCTCGTCTGTCAATTTTGGGAAATCAGAGAAGAAAAGGTCTGTCAAACCAACGATTTCATCCGCAGATGACATCTGTGGCTTGTAGAGTTCCACCAATTTTTCTGCCTTGTCTGTCAAGCGACCAGCCTCTTCCAAGAATGGTTTAGCAAGGTTGAAAATGGTCTCCAAATCAGCATTTTTGATGTACTCATTGCTCATCCAATCCATTTTCTTCTGATCAAAGGCAGCTGGTGACTTGCTGAGACGATTTTCATCGAAGAGTTGGATAAATTGCTCACGGGAGAAGATTTCCTCCTCACCACCAGGGTTCCAACCCAAAAGACCGATAAAGTTGAAAACAGCTTCAGGCATGTAACCTTTACGACGGTAATCTTCGATAAAGGCCAGGGTGTTGGTGTCACGTTTGGACAATTTTTTACCGGTTGCAGAGTTTATAATCAAGGTCATGTGGGCAAATTCTGGAGCTTCCCAGCCTAGTGCTTCATAGACCATCAATTGCTTAGGTGTATTGGCAATGTGATCGTCTCCGCGGATAACGTGCGAAATCTCCATCAAATGATCGTCAATAACCACGGCAAAGTTGTAGGTTGGGTAACCGTCACGTTTCTGAATAACCCAGTCACCACCGATGTTGCCACCTTCAAACTCAATCTCACCCTTAACCATGTCATTCCACTTGTAAATACCAGCTTCATTGACAGCCAAGCGGACAGTTGGGACAATGCCTGCCGCCTCACGCTCTGCTATGTAGGCTGTTTTTTCATCTTCAGACATACCCAGGTATTCGTTGACGTAGCGAGGTGTTTCACCAGCAGCTTCCTGACGCTCACGCTCCGCTGCCAATTCTTCTTCGGTCACATAAGACTTGTAGGCCTTGCCTGAAGCCAAGAGCTCACCCACATACTTCTGGTAAATATCCAAACGCTCAGACTGGCGGTATTGCTCATGGGTTTCTGGGCTTTCATCCCAATCAATACCCAACCAACGCAGGTTTTCCAGCTGAGAACGCTCTCCGTCTTCCACATGGCGTTTGCGGTCTGTGTCCTCGATACGAATAAGGAAAGTACCGCCGTGATGACGGGCAAAAAGATAGTTAAACAATGCTGTACGAGCATTTCCGATATGCAAAAGTCCCGTTGGACTTGGTGCGTAACGCACGCGAATTGGTTTGGTCATGTTTCTCTCCTGTAAAATTTCAATCAAGAACATTATAGCATAGATACGAGTAAGAAAACAGAAAAATCAGCCTAAACAGACTGATTTTGAGGTGTTTTTTGGTTACGTGCCAGCCAGTAGAAGACATAGAGGACTAAGATTCCAGTAGCTGTTAGGAAAAGACCGCTAATCTGATCCACTGTTAGCACCAAGACCAAACCCGAAACCAATAGTCGAGTAAAGGCTTGACCTAGCATAAAATAGGTTGATACTGCTCCGCCAATGGTTGCCAACTGCTCCTCTGGCATGGAATTGACAAACTTAGCGTTAAACTTAGGTCCACTAGCCCCTGAACTAATCCCCATTGTAGTAAGGAAGAAGAAAATAATTGGCAGTTGATGTAGCAACATTCCGACAAAAACGCCAAGTAGAGAGAAAGTAGCTGCCACTTCTAGCGTCACCATGCTGGTCTTTTTGAAGAGGCTAAAGACCAAGGTCGATCCCAGAATATTGCCGACAAAGAAAATCAGAATGGTCAGGGCAAGGGTTGTTTCAACATTGAGGAAGACAAGGTCTGGGTCTTCGCTAATCAGCAGGACCAGAATAGGATAGAGAATCGCTCCGCAGGCATTGATAAGAGGGCTGGTAATCAGGACCAGACGGAACTCGGAGATTTTACGTAGCTCCACGATTGCTTGCTTGAAAGAAGCTAGAATACCTGGTCCCTTGGTTTTTTGCACAGTCTGGCTCGGCTGCTCTGCTATTTTCAAAGGCTGCTCCGTCAGGAGTTTGCGAAAGGCTGGCGTCAGCAGCTGCATGATGAGGAGGGAGGCTAAAAAGGTGCCGGCGTTGAGAAAGGCCAGGTTTTGGTAGGAGAGGAGGCCGACCAAGAGGGCAGAGAGGGCCTGAGAGGCGATGTTGAGGAGGCTGGTCACGGTCTGGCGAAAAGCCGAGTACTGCTCCCGCTCTTCCTTGGGTGCTACGCGTAATCCCAGAGGTGCATAGAGGCCGTTTTCATAGAAGCCAGCGAAGTCTGCAAAGACATTGAAAGTTGCAGCCACCACGACAATCCAGAGGGCTGGCTCAAAGCCCATGCAGAAGCCGAGGATGAAGTAGAGAAGGATACGAAAGAGCAGGGTCAGCTTAATGGTACCGATTTTATTGACCGTCTTGTCTGCCAGATAGCCTGTAAAGAGTCCCATAAAGCTAGGGAAGATTTCCGAGAAGGTCACAATCGCCAGAGCCAGACGGCTGTTGGGCACCAGCAAAACATAGTTCATCAAGGCCAAATAATAGACCACATCGCCAAAATTGGACAGCATATCCGCAGTCAGTACCCATAGATAAGTTGTGTTTTTCAAAATCTTTTTCATGATAATCCCTTTCTTTTGGTTAATTTTCAGAATATTCCGACTTTTTATCCTACAGAGGAGCCTGGATAGACTACTCTCTGTTCACTCTAGGTGTAATAGATATTCAAAGTGGAGAAAGCCATATCTCCTGTGATATGCAGCATCTTTTCTCCCATACCAGTTGCATAGTTATTGACAGCAGACATAGAACTGTCTAGCTCCACGACCGCCTGCCAATTTGCCGGCAGATAAAGATTAACTGATGAGAAAGCTGCATCTATATGAAATTCAGCCTTATCTCCCAGAATAATCGCCTGATCAAAATAAACCATACTGGAGCCAAAGGCCACTTCCACACTATCGTAGGTAAAATTTTCCTCATGAATGTAGCGAGTAGAGGAGCCAAAAGCTATTTCCCGACCCTTATCGCCAATCACCCCTGTACCAACTCCATGAGCCGGTCTGCGCTTCTTGGGTTTAAAAATCAGTTTCAAGCCAAGGCAGAGCAGGACAAGTGATAGAACCATGTTCCAGGTCCCAAATTCCACCCAATCATAAACTGAGTTCACCGCTATAAAAGCTAGACCAAAACAAAAGATACTGGCAAGCCAATCCAGCTTCACTAAGCGGTGAAAACCAGTCACAAAGGTTAAAACAAACCAGACTGTTGTCCAAAAGGGCAGAGCCAAATGCAAGCCCAGTGAATCCCTAAATAGAACCAAGACTGCTAGGACCAGCAGGGCAATCCCTAAACCATATTTTTTCATCTCTCTACCTCACTTCTCGTAACTTTTCTTTTAATAGATGATAATAATGCCGCGACACGTGGACTTCCTTGTAGGTCTGATAGAAGGAAATCCGACTAGTTCCTGAAAAGGATTTGTCCAGCGAATAAACGGCCTTGCTATTTGCAATGGTTGACTTGGAAACCCGACAAAAATAAGCAGGGAGGCAGTCTTCTAATTCATAGAGTTTCATCTTGACTTCATAGGCATCATCCCTGGTATGTCCCATCATCTTGGTTCCATCCGTTTCAAAAAAGAGCAGGTCTTCTAGTTTCAAGAAATATTCACTGGTTCCTTTGTAAAAGACAAGCGAGGGACGGCTAACCTGTTGCAAAGCCTGCTGGATGCGTTCCAACTCTGGTCCTAGTTGGCTACTTCTGATAATCACTTCGACTTGCTCTAAGCTATCATCTAATTCAATCCGAACTTTCATAAGACCTCCTTTGCTTTTTCTAGTTTTATTATATCAACTTACTCGAATTTTGCAAGGGCATTTCAGCAAGTGGTCAAAAAATGCCAGTAAGTGGTTCAATCAAGCACACAAAAGCCCCTTGAATCGACAAGGGACTTCTTTTTCTATTGGAAAAGCAGAGCTACTCTCCAGACTCATCTTCATATCGTTTTTTACGTCGCTTAAACAAGCCTCCAATGAGCAAAAAGGCTCCAAGCAGACTAGTCCAAGCAGATGATTCTTCACCAGTATTTGGTAGGATACCACTTCGTTGTAGCTGCTTACCACTCATACCTTCTAGTGTAATAGATTCTGAATGAGAAGTAGAACCTTCTTCACTCATAGATAGTGACTGTGACCAACGAACTGAATTCGAAATAGATTCTGAGAGGGATTCACTTACTGATTCTGACATTGACTTGATAACTGAATCGGAGACGGACTCCGAAGGAGACTCTTTGAGAGACTCGCTTACAGAATCAGAAATGGACTCTGATACCAACTCACTCATAGAATCAGAAAGAGAGACAGATGTGGAATTACTCATCAAATCAGATATCGATTCTGAATAAGAATCGGACGCCGATTCTGAGACGGACGCAACTATTGATTCACTAATTGAGACTAGATAGGAGATTGAAGTCAGTAGAGATTCTTCCTCAGACGGAGTATATTCTGATGTCCGAGTTTCTTCCGAACGCCTGATTGAGGTCGACTCTGAAATGGATTCTGAGACTGATTCGCTGATGGACTCTGAGACTGATTCTGAGACGGATTCGGATACGGATTCAGAAATTGATTCTGAGACGGATTCAGACACTGATTCTGAAATGGATTCTGAAACGGATTCAGAGACTGATTCTGAAATGGATTCAGACACTGATTCAGACACTGATTCTGAAATGGATTCAGAGATGGATTCTAACACTGACTTTGAAATGGATTCAGAAACTGACTCGGAAATGGACTCAGAAATAGACTCTGAGACGGATTCACTTACTGATTCGGAAATGGATTCAGACACTGATTCAGATACAGACTCTGAAATGGACTCAGATACTGACTCAGAGATGGATTCTAATACTGATTCTGAGATGGATTCTGATACTGACTCGCTGACTGACTCAGAGATTGACTCTGAAACGGATTCTGAAATGGATTCGCTAACCGACTCTGAGAGTGATTCTGATACAGACTCGCTGACTGATTCTGAAATTGACTCGGAAACGGACTCGGAAATTGACTCAGATACTGATTCTGAGATGGATTCAGATACTGACTCTGAAATGGACTCAGATACTGATTCTGATACTGACTCGGAAACTGATTCTGAAATGGATTCAGACACGGACTCAGAAACAGATTCGCTGACTGATTCTGAGATGGATTCTGAAACTGACTCGGAAACGGATTCTGAAATTGATTCTGATACTGACTCTGAAATGGACTCAGATGCTGACTCCGAAATGGATTCAGACACGGACTCGGAAACGGATTCAGAAATTGACTCGGAGACTGACTCAGAGATTGATTCGGAAATGGATTCAGACACGGACTCGCTGACTGATTCTGAAATGGACTCTGAGATTGACTCAGAGACGGACTCGCTGACTGATTCTGAGATGGACTCAGATACTGATTCTGAGATGGACTCGCTAACTGACTCTGAAACTGATTCTGAGACGGACTCGGAAATAGACTCTGATACAGATTCACTTACTGATTCTGAAAGGGATTCAGACACGGACTCTGAAACTGATTCGCTGACTGACTCGGATACTGATTCTGAAACTGACTCTGAAACTGATTCGGAAATTGATTCTGAAACTGATTCAGATACTGATTCTGAGACTGATTCGGAAATGGATTCAGATACAGATTCTGAAAGGGATTCTGAGATGGACTCTGAAATTGACTCAGAAACTGATTCTGAGATGGACTCGCTTACTGACTCAGAAATGGATTCTGAGACTGACTCGGAGATAGATTCAGATACGGATTCTGAAATTGACTCACTTACCGACTCGGAAATTGACTCTGATGTAGATTCAGAAATTGATTCGCTGACCGACTCGGAGATAGACTCAGAGACGGACTCTGAGACAGATTCGCTAACCGACTCTGAGAGTGATTCTGATATGGATTCTGAAATGGATTCGCTGACTGACTCTGAAAGGGATTCTGAAACTGACTCTGAAATTGATTCTGAAACTGACTCTGAAATCGACTCGCTTACTGATTCTGAGATGGATTCAGATACGGATTCGCTGACTGACTCGGAAACTGATTCTGAAACTGACTCTGATACGGATTCAGAAATTGATTCTGAAATGGACTCAGAGACTGACTCGCTGACTGATTCTGAAATAGAGTCAGAAATAGATTCTGAGACTGACTCGGAAATAGACTCTGAGACGGACTCAGAGATTGATTCGCTAACTGATTCTGAAATCGACTCGCTGACTGACTCTGAGAGTGACTCTGAAACTGACTCAGATGCAGACTCAGAAATGGATTCTGAGACGGATTCGCTGATTGATTCTAAAACTGATTCAGACATTGATTCAGAAACTGACTCTGAGATAGACTCTGATACTGATTCAGATAGTGATTCTGAGATGGATTCTGAGACGGATTCTGAAATCGACTCGCTTACCGATTCCGAGATAGATTCAGATACAGATTCTGAAATCGACTCGCTTACCGATTCTGAGATAGATTCAGAGACGGATTCTGAAATGGATTCTGAAATGGATTCGCTGACTGACTCTGAAAGGGATTCTGAGACTGACTCGGAGACAGATTCGGAAACGGATTCTGAAATGGACTCAGAAATGGATTCAGACACGGATTCTGAAACGGATTCGCTGATGGACTCAGACACTGATTCTGAGACGGATTCTGAGATTGATTCAGAAACTGACTCGGATACTGATTCGCTCACGGATTCGGAAATTGATTCTGAAACTGATTCAGATACTGATTCTGAAATGGACTCAGAGACTGATTCGCTGATTGACTCGGAAACGGATTCTGAAATGGATTCAGACACGGACTCGGAAACGGATTCGCTGATTGACTCTGAGACGGATTCTGAAATGGACTCTGATACTGATTCTGATACTGATTCTGATACTGATTCAGAGATTGATTCTGATACAGACTCGGAAATAGACTCTGAAATAGACTCTGAAACTGATTCTGAAATGGATTCAGACACTGACTCTGATACTGATTCTGAAATGGATTCAGACACTGACTCTGAAACTGATTCTGAGATTGACTCGCTAACTGACTCAGAAATGGATTCTGAGACTGACTCGGAGATAGATTCAGATACGGATTCTGAAATTGACTCACTTACCGACTCGGAAATTGACTCTGATGTAGATTCTGAGATTGATTCTGAAACGGACTCGGAGACAGACTCACTTACCGATTCTGAGACGGACTCGGATACTGATTCTGAGATGGACTCAGAGACTGATTCTGAGATGGACTCTGAGATGGACTCGCTGACTGACTCTGAAATAGATTCAGACACTGACTCAGAAACTGATTCTGAAAGGGATTCTGAGATGGACTCTGAAATTGACTCAGAAACTGATTCTGAGATTGACTCTGAAAGGGATTCTGAGACGGACTCGGAAATAGACTCTGATACAGATTCACTTACTGACTCGGAAATGGATTCTGAGACGGACTCGGATACAGATTCGGAAACTGACTCTGAAACGGATTCAGATACTGATTCTGAGATTGATTCGGAAACTGACTCTGATACTGATTCTGAAATGGACTCAGAGACTGATTCACTAACTGATTCTGAAATGGACTCTGATACCGACTCGCTGACTGACTCGGAAACCGATTCAGAGATTGATTCTGAAACGGATTCACTGATTGACTCAGAGACTGATTCAGACACAGATTCTGAAATTGACTCAGATACCGATTCGGAAATTGATTCAGACACGGATTCTGACACCGACTCTGATACGGATTCTGAAAGGGATTCTGAGATTGACTCAGAGACGGCCTCGCTGACTGATTCTGAAATCGACTCGCTGACTGATTCTGAAATGGATTCACTTACTGAGGCTGAAAGAGATTCTGAAACTGATTCGCTAATTGACTCAGAGACTGACTCGCTGACTGATTCTGAGACGGACTCTGAAACGGATTCAGAGACGGATTCGCTGATGGACTCTGATACTGATTCTGAAATTGACTCAGAGACGGCCTCGCTGACTGATTCTGAGATGGAAACTGACAGGGAAATTGATAAAGACTCAGCGAGGGACTCACTAATAGATTCTGAAACAGAAGCTACCAAGGATTCCGAATATGATGACGATTCTGAAATCGAGACAGACTCAGAAATCAATTCCGATACCGACAATGATGTTGATTGCGAATTCGAAAGCGAAATGGACTGAGACTGAGATTGTGAGACAGAGCGCGTTTCTGAAACAGATAGGGATTGACTTTGACTAATCGATTGTCGAATGCTTAAGGAGTTTTGGATGGACTCGGATGTTGACTGCAGAAAACTATTCATACTATCTGCTACGAAAGAAGCCTTGTACCCAATTAACATGCCGCTCAAATTGGTTCGACCATTCGCTTCATTATAAGTAGCATGAACATTCGAATCAGTTGGATGCAAAGCCGCCTGCACATATAGAGCAATATTGGCTAAACTCGAACCGACTCTTGTTGAAAATGTGTAAGTAATTGGACCAGAAAGAGTGACTTTGTCCGTTCCTAGGCTATAGTTATTCCCATAAAACCGACCTGTATAGTCTGTCGTACTTAAATTGGTTCCCAGCGTCTCACGATTCCGAATACTCTTATCCAACAGCAGCGGAATACCATTTACCTGAAGATTCTGAGGAGGACCCATTTCTGTAACAGCCGCGACATACAATCCAGCATAGGCTTCTGTCAGAGACTGAACGGGTTGGTAAGTCACTGTCCATTCAATTAGATTGGTAGTCGTATCAAGACGACCCTCAACTATTGAAATCTGTCGGTCCCTATATTTTGCAGAATGGTCTGACTCTGAAAATACTAATATACTTGAAGACGCCCGTAGTTGGCTCCCGACCATTGCCGTTCTTGAAGTAAGTTGATTGATTCTTCCTGTCAAACTATTTGCCGCCTGAGCAATCCTCATGCTAATAGCATCCAGTTTGTCCTGTTCATCCACTCCTTCCTTCAAAACTTGATTTACCAGCACCACAGCATCATCCGCACCTTGCTTGGCCTCGAGATACTGTTGGTACTGTGTTGAAGATATCTCAATCGTATTAGGTAAGCTGTGCCCCATCGCCACCTGTAAAGCTGATACTGCTAAATGAAACCGACTTGTATCGAGCGATTTCGAGGTAGCAGTCATAGACTCTGAAGTAACATTTTCTGAAACAGACTCTGAAGTCATCTCAGATTGTTTCCCTTCCTCCAAATCGCTTTCAGAATTGGATTGGATTGAAGAAGACACAATACTACTATGTAGGATATTTGAAGATGTAATGGTGTCTGATAGAGATGTAGAGAGGGATTCAAGCGATGATATTGTAGCGGATTCTGAAGCAAATGTAGAATAGGAAAGTGATTCCGATATTGATTCAGATTCTGATACAGATTCCGAACTAGAAATAACTCCAGATACAGACTGGCTTGTGGATATAGATATTGATTCGGATTGAGCAACTGAATTCCCAAGCGACTCAGAGAGAGAATTAGCTAAGCTGGCACTATCTATTTCTGCAGAATGAGAAGCTGCTGCACTTGAAGTAGTACTCATAGCAACCGAGTCCGTGGTCGCTAAAACGGTCTGATTAGTCTCTGAAACTACTATCTCCTCGGCCATTACAATTCCAGCTTCAGCATAGCCACCGATGATGACACCAAGGAGAGCTGCACTTTTATTATAAGCATCATTTCTCACCCAGTCTGATTGCTGATTTGAAAGCAGCTTATTATTGGTAAAATTTAATTTCTTAGTTTGAATACTTGAAAAAATAGTCCGCACCCAATTTTTCCCGGACTTATGCATCCTAACCCTTGTTTTTCTTGAAATTTCTACAATGTTTGTCTTTCTCTTAAAACGTCTCACAATTTTTTCCTTTAATACACAATACCCCTATAGTAAACTATTTTATGTATCAATGTCAAATTTGAAATATTGTTAATGCAGACAAATATTTTGGTGTTTCACTATTGACCAACAAGGATTCTGAAAAGACTCAACCAGCCTCGGCTGGTTGAGTCTTAAAAAATCGCATCAAGAAGAGATGTACTACCTCCTCCACCATCGCCACCTGTTACGATATGGCTACCGATAACTTGAGCAAAGGTTTCAATATTCAAGCTTTGTACATAGATTTCCCCATAGCCCGAGAAGGTATTAACAATCCCTTCGCCAGTACCAATGGATTGTAGGAAACCATTTTCCATGTGAATATCGTAGTTAAGGTCACGGCTCCAAGCTACCACATGGGCATTATCAATGGTAATACTCCCGCCATCCAATTCAATCTTCTTAATCGACCCGAAAGCATTTGCCAAGAGGGTACCCTTACCCTCTGTCGTCATAACAAAGAGGCCACCCTGACCACCAAAGAAGGCACGACCAACACTTTGGCGTTCCATCTTATACTGAGCTGAACCATCAAGGGCCAGAAATGCGCCATCATTAAGGCGGTATTGTTCTGCCCCAAGTTCCAAGGCAATGACCTGCCCCGGAGTTGATGGAGCAAGAGCAATCTTTCCATCGTCACTATTGGAAATGGCTTGCGTGATAAACATGGACTCACCTGATACCATAGAACGACCAATGGCACCTATGAGCTTACCAAAACCAGAGCCTCCACGGGCATTAAGCTTGGTATTCAAGGTCACACTCGGTGTATGGTAGACCATGCTTCCTTGTTGAATATAAGCCGACTCTCCAGCTTCTAAGGCAATTTCCACCAAAGGAAATTGCATATTGCTATCGATTGTGTATTTCATTCGATTGTCTGACATAAGAAGGTCTCCTTGTTTTGTATTGTTTTTATAACACAATTCTACAACTAAAACCAAACCCTGTCAAGTATTTTTGTAAAAAATAAAGGAATCCAAACAATTAGACTCCTCCTGTCATCATATAACCTCTGTCATACGGCCCCATCATAAATAGCCCCTGAAATTTCAACGTCATCAGGTATGAGCGGAGATTGTTTCAAAAGAGCAATATCCTCCCGCACGCTTTCTTCTATGTCTGTAAAAGGAAGAAAGTCCTGACCAGCCACATCCACTCCCAAATCTCGCTTGAGTTGGACTACAAATTCTTCATTGGTAAAGGTCTGGGCACCGCAGTCTGTATGGTGGAGCACAACGATTTCCCGCGTACCGAGTTGCTGCTGGGAAATGACAAGCGAACGAATCATGTCTTCTGTCACGCGCCCACCCGCATTCCGCAGAATGTGAGCATCACCCAGATCCAAGCCCAAGGCCTGAGCCACGTGAAGCCGTGAGTCCATACAGGTCACGATAGCCACCTTGGTCTTTGGACGAAGAGGCAAATGGTAATCACCATGCAGGTCAACATAAGCCTTGTTGGCCTTCATAAAGTTTTGAAAATAAGACATAGGACCTCCTTGTCTGATGAGAGGGAGTGGGAAAGAACTCGACCATTCATAGAAGAGTTCGTCTTCCCACCCCCGCACAGTTGATTAGGTCAGATTTGGAGTGTAAAACACGAACAAATCTGCCAATCAACCACTGCGCTGAGATGTTGACACTAACGTTGAGAAGCTGTGCTGGGCTTTTTGCCCAGCCTCTAAGTTAGACCTAGCTTATCACATTCCCGACTATTTGTCGCAAAAAGAGGAGCGACTAGCTGTCACTCCCGAATGATTTCATCAGTTGAATACTTTCTGCAAGACTTCGCCAATGGTTGTCACGCCGACAACAGTGATTTCCTTGGGTACCTTGATACCTGTCAGGGAATTTTTAGGGGCATAGACCTTGGTAAAGCCCAATTTGGCGGCTTCGTTAATCCGTTGTTCAATCCTATTGACGCGGCGGATTTCCCCTGTCAGACCGATTTCGCCTATAAAACACTCTTGTGGGTTGGTTGGTTTGTCCTTGTAGCTGGAGGCAAGGGCAACTGCGACTGCCAGGTCAATAGCTGGCTCATCCAGTTTGACACCGCCTGCTGACTTGAGGTAGGCATCTTGGTTTTGAAGGAGCAGGCCTGCCCGTTTTTCCAAAACTGCCATAATCAAGCTGGCACGGTTGAAATCCAAGCCTGTCGTGGTCCGCTTGGCATTGCCAAACATGGTCGGCGTCACCAGAGCCTGCACTTCCGCAAGAATGGGGCGGGTGCCCTCCATGGTCACGACAATCGCAGAGCCAGTCGCCCCGTCCAGACGCTCTTCCAGAAAGACCTCACTTGGATTGAGTACTTCAACCAAGCCCTGCGACTGCATTTCAAAAATGCCAATTTCGTTGGTAGAGCCGAAGCGGTTTTTGACCGCCCGCAAGATACGGAAGGTGTGTTGTCGCTCGCCCTCAAAATAGAGAACGGTGTCCACCATGTGCTCCAAGGTCCGCGGTCCAGCCAAGGTTCCTTCCTTGGTCATGTGCCCGACGATAAAGGTTGCGATATTATTGGTCTTGGCAATCTGCATAAGCTCGTTGGTCACTTCACGGACCTGACTGACAGAGCCTTGTACGCTGGAGATGTCAGGGCTCATAATGGTCTGGATCGAATCGATAATCAGGAAATCTGGCTTGATTTTCTCAATCTCAGTCCGAATGCTCTGCATATTGGTCTCCGCATAGAGATAGAACTCGCTGTCGATGTCGCCCAAACGCTCGGCACGGAGCTTAATCTGCTGAGCGGACTCTTCCCCCGACACATAGAGGACGGTGCCAATGGTGGACAACTGGGTCGATACTTGCAGGAGCAAGGTGGACTTGCCAATCCCTGGATCGCCTCCAATCAGGACCAAACTGCCCGGCACCACGCCGCCACCGAGGACGCGGTTGAACTCTTCCATATTGGTCTTAGTGCGGGCCACTTGAATGGACGATACTTCATTGAGCTTCATAGGGCGGGTCTTCTCACCTGTCAGGCTGACCCGCTCATTTTTGACTTCCGCAACCTCCACTTCCTCGACAAAGGAAGACCAGGAGCCACAGTTGGGGCAACGACCCAGATACTTGGGCGAGTGGTACTCGCAGGATTGACAGACAAAGGTTGTTTTTTTCTTAGCGATGATGATTTCCTCCTATTTCCCTGTCGAGCCAAATCCACCTGTCCGAACGCCATCGGCCTGGTCGCCGTCAGCCAAGAGGAAGGGGGCAAAAACAGCCTGTACAATTCGCTCACCAGCCTCCACCACAACGATTTCTTCTGTGATGTTTCGCATCTGGGCAAAGATGTGACCTTCATTGGCTGGATTGCCATAATAGTCGCCGTCGATAACCCCAACCGAGTTTATCAAGACCAAGCCTTTCTTGCGAGGATTGGACGATCGGTCGTAGAGGTAGAGGACCTCGTTGGCCTGCATATAGGCCTTAACACCAGTCGGAACCAGCTTAATCTCGCCTGGCTCCAAGCTGACCCTCTCCGCAGCCTTCAGGTCGTAACCTGCGGCATGAGCTGTCTCACGTTTTGGCAATAAGTTTTCATCTGTAAACTGGCTGACCAGTTCAAAACCACGGATTTTCATAGTAGTTTCCCTTCAATTTCTTCATGCATAATACGCTCTCTATTATAATTTATTCGCAGGCTAAAAGCAAAACTCCAACCTAATGGCTGGAATTTTGAATTTATTCAAACACAAACTGGTTGTGGTAGAGTTCAGCATAGAAACCACCCTGTTTAAGAAGCTGGCTGTGGTTGCCTTGCTCGATCACTTTTCCGTCTTTGAGGACGATGTTCAATCCTCAAATCTGACTTTATTTCTCCTGTATGACCCAAAACAAATAGTAAGTGATAAAGATTGTTAATAGTCCCAGTCCTATTTTGACCAATAAAATAGGAGCCAGCCAGATAGAAATTGCCATGAGTAAGTAAATTTGCCAGATGATTTGCTTTTTTCGTTTGCGGGAAATGGATTTAGTCTCAACGTAATCAGCTACGTAAAATTGATAAATTTTTGTATTGCGTAGCCATTTTTCAAACCTTTTTGAACTTCTCGCAAAGCAAAAACCAGCCAAAAGTAAAAAAGGGGTTGTCGGAACTATCGGCAAAACAATCCCAATGACACCAACCATCAAAGAAACAAAACCAAATACTAGATAGAATATTCTCTGCATACTAATATTATACCAAAAAAACTCGTGAATTTTTGAACAATTTTATCACATTTTCAGAAAACGCTTGCATTTTATTGGATAAACGGGTATGATAAAGGTACCAAATTTAGGAAAGAGAGAAGACGCTATGAAACTTCTAGGACTGGTCGGAACAAACTCCGCTCGCTCAACCAACCGCAAACTCTTACAGTACATTGAACAGCACTTCGCTGATAAGGCAGATATCGAACTGGTTGAAATCAAAGAACTCCCAATCTTCAATAAACCAGCCAATCGAGAATTACCAGAAATTGTCAAAGAATTGGTCTCAAAAATTGAGGCTGCTGACGGAGTCATCATCGGAACTCCCGAATATGACCACTCTATTCCAGCTGTCCTTATGAATGCCCTTGCTTGGGTATCATACGGTGTCTATCCACTATTAAACAAACCAGTTATGATTACTGGTGCTTCTTATGGAACACTTGGTTCCTCTCGTGCCCAACTACAGCTACGTCAAATTCTCAACGCTCCTGAACTCAAGGCCACTGTCTTACCAGATGAATTTTTATTGTCACATTCCTTGCAATCCTTTGATGCCAATGGGGAGCTCATTGATTTAGAAACTAGTCAAAAACTGGATGCCATCTTTGATGACTTCCGCCTCTTTGTCACCATGACTAGCAAGCTGTCTAACGCAAAAAAATTACTCCAAAAAGAAGCTGAAAACTTCGATTGGGAAAACCTGTAAGAGAGGAATATACTATGAAATTTGTCGGAATTGTTGGATCAAATGCAGATCAGTCTTATAACCGCATGCTATTGCAATTCATTCAACGCCACTTTAAAGTGAAGTTTGAACTAGAACTTTTGGAAATCAAAGATGTTCCAATGTTCAATCAGGACGAAGACCAGTCTGATTGTTTTGCAATTCAATACCTTTACAACAAAATCACCCGTGCTGACGGGGTCATTATTGCTACCCCTGAGCACAATCATACCATTACCCCTGCCCTTAAGAGTACTCTGGAATGGCTCAGCTTTAATTTGCACCCATTCGAAAATAAACCAGTTATGATTATCGGGGCATCTTACTACGATCAAGGAACTTCTCGTGCTCAAGTTCACCTACGGAAAATTTTAGATGCACCAGGTGTCAATGCTTACACACTACCAGGTAATGAATTCCTCCTTGGTAAGGCCAAAGAAGCTTTTGACGATAAGGGCAATATCATCAATGAAGGCACCGTGAAATTCTTAGAAAGCTGTCTAGACAACTTTATCAAGTATGTCGGTGTTGTATCCAAATTGAAAAAACCAAAACCGATTGAACCAGAAGATTTGGACTGTGGAAAGCCGATTGCGACGACCATCCACGGCATCGATCCAGATGATCCAGACTGGTTGGAAAAAGCTGCCAAACAGGTCAATGCCGTTGAGGGAAATACCTATGTGAAATTGGACAACGGTCTCCTCACCGTAGACCAACTCAATATGTTCCTCAATGCGATGCCATTTGAATTGACCTATGCAGATGATAATAACCAGTTCCTCTACTACAACAATAGTCACCAAGAACCTGAAACCATGTTGGGTAAACGAGTACTTGCTCAAGTAGGAAATCGCCTGTCAACTGTCCACGGTACGCTACCTCCTGCCCGCATGAAGAATGTTGAATGGGTTGTCGGTACCTTGCGTAATGGTAACCAGGAATATGTTCGTACCATTGTACCTGGTACCCCTGCTGAAATTATCAACACCCACAACTACCAAGCTATGTACTATCCTGACGGATCCTACGCTGGTATCAATGAAATTATCTTTAATTTCAAACCATGGCTAGATTGGTATCTTGAAGCTACTGGTCAACGCTTGGTTGGTGGTTCGGGAACTGCCGCAGCTCCTGCACATGTTGACGCAACCTCTGGTGCATCAGATGCTGGTAGTGCCCCTGCGACTTCCACACCGACAGATGCAGATTCTGGTGCATCCGCTCACTAATCGTTCACATATAGTGGCTGGGAAGAAAGCCCAGCACCTCTTCTCAGAGTTCGTGTCAACATCTCAGCGCAGTGGTTGATTGGCAGATTTGTTCGTTTTTTACACTCCAAATCTGGCCTAATCAACTGTGCGGGGGTGGGAAGACGAACTCTTTTTAGACTGGTCGAGTTCTTTCCCACTCCCATATTTTTCAAACAAAACATTGATCATGATTTCACAAGGAGTTCCTATGTCACCATTTCAAGAAAAAATTTCAGCTGCTGTTTCAAAAAAAGAAGCCCTTTTTGACGAAAGTCTAGGCCGCTATGCCTTGCGTTCTATGTATGCAGGAGCCTACCTGACTATGTCAACAGCTGTCGGTATTATCGGAGCAGACGTTATTGCCAGTCAATTTCCAAGTTTGTCGCGCTTTGTCTTTACCTTCATCTTTGCTATTGGGCTGGTTTTTGTTCTTATTTTTGGTGGTGAATTAGCCACATCTAACATGATGTATCTCACAACTGGTGCCTACTATAAGCAAATTAGCTGGAAAAAAGTAATACAGATGCTGCTGTACTGTACTTTCTTTAACTTTGTAGGCGCTACTATTCTAGCCTGGCTATTCAATCAGTCCTTCTCCTACCTCAATCTCTCTGATAAGAGCTTTGTCGTCAATGCTGTTACCATCAAACTTGGAAAATCTGACTGGAGTAATTTTATTGAAGGGATCACGGCTAATATGTTTGTAAATATGGCAATCCTTGGCTTCATGCTCATCAAAGAACAGTCTGCTAAGTTCTTTGTCATCATTTCCTCCATTTTTATGTTCGTTTTCCTCATCAATGAGCATCTGGTCGCCAATTTCGCATCTTTCATGCTCCTAGCTTTTAACGCTACTCGAAGCAATGTCGAAGCCTTCAATATGATCAATATCCTTCGTCAATGGATTGTGGTCTTTTTTGGAAATTGGCTCGGAGCCGGTCTCTTTATCGGTATCGCCTACGCTTGGCTCAATCAAACCAAAACCAACCATATTGAACAGTAAGTCTACCACAAAAACAGCCAAGATAAACCACGTCCTAAACGTTTAAGGATTGTGGTCTGCTTATCTTGGCTGTTTATTTTTCTATATATTATTCAAACACAAACTGGTTGTGGTAGAGTTCGGCGTAGAAGCCGTTGAGCTTGAGGAGCTGGCTGTGGTTGCCTTGCTCGATCACTTTTCCGTCTTTGAGGACGATAATTTCATCCGCGTTGAGAATGGTTTTGAGGCGGTGGGCAATGACGAAGCTGGTCCGTCCTGCGATAATAGCCTCCATAGCTTTTTGAATTTTGGCTTCCGTCACCGTATCAACGTTAGAGGTTGCTTCGTCCAAAATCAAGACTTGTGGGTCTGTCAAGAGCGTACGGGCAATAGAAATCAACTGTTTCTGACCAGTTGAGAAGACATTCTCATCATCGGTCACAAAGGTTTCATAGCCCTCTGGCAAGCTCATGATGAAGTCGTGGATATGGGTGGCACGAGCTGCGGTTTCCACCATTTCCTGCGAAATGCTCTCATCACCAAAGCGGATATTGTCCGCAATAGTACCCGAGAATAGCACTGATTCCTGCAAGACAATACCGACCTTATCCCGCAAGCTGTCCAAGTCATATTCCCGAATATCGCGACCATCAAAGGCCACACTACCACCATTGACATCGTAGAAGCGGTTGATCAAGTTCATAATGGTTGTCTTACCAGACCCCGTCGGACCAACGACCGCCACCATTTTACCCTTAGGAGCAGAGATAGACACCTTGTCCAAGACCTTCTGGCCTGGTAGGTAGCCAAAATCAATGTCCTTGATTTCAACACCTTCTTTTAATTCGGTAAATAGCGGAGCGTTTTGAGGGCGAACTTCTTCAGGCTCATCAAACATTTCCTGAATACGATGAGCACCTGTGAAGGCCAGTTGCAATTCTGCCCAGCTGGCGGCAACCTGCATGATTGGCTGGTAATACTGTTGCGAATACTGAACAAAGGTCACCACCAAACCAAGTGCGGCAGCTGTTTCCAGCGAGCTATCATTGAGAACAATGCTAGATCCTGCAAAGATAACAATGGCCGTATTGACCAAGCTCATACCATTCATAAATGGAAAGAGAATCCCACCAAACAAACGACCCTTGAAGGTCGTACGACGAACTTCTTCATTGAGTTCTAAGAAACCATCAATCGTTTCTTCCTGCACTCCCTGTACAATAATCGCTTTTTGTCCAGAAATTTTCTCGTCCATGTAGGCATTGAGCTTAGATACCGCAGCCTGTTGCTTGTCTGTATATTTACGTGACAGACGAATGATGACGACCAAGGCAATCAAGGCAACTGGCGTAGAAGCAATAGTCACCAAGGCCAAGCGAGTATCCTGACGGAACATCATAATAACCATACCGACATAAAGAGCGATGTTGGTCACCACTTGGGTCAAGGACTGGTTAAAAGCGTTTTGGATATTGTCCAAATCACTGGTAAAGCGAGAAAGAATATCCCCATCCTTGTGGCTATCAAAGAAGGCAACTGTCAAACGTTCCAACTTGCCAAACAAGCCCTTACGCATACGGTTGGTCGAATGAGCTACGATACGCGTGAAGAGGAGGGTGTAAATCAAGGAAGCCACAACCGTAGCCGCATAGGCAAAGAAAAGATTGAGCATAACCCCATTAAAATCCGTCATATCAGGCTTGAAATCTGACTGCCCCATCTGTTCTGCAGCAAAATAAGCCTGCCCGATTTTCCCCATCTCTGCAATGGCATTTCCAAGGAAAACAGGTGTCTTAACCTGCAGGTAGGTCGCTGTCACAATGGCTAGAAAAATCACAGCAAAGGACAGTTTATAGCGTTTAAAATAAAACCAGAAAAATCTAAGTGTTTTCATCTATTCCTCCCTCCCTTTCTGTGTTTCGTAGATTTCACGGTAGACATCGTTCGTAGCTACCAACTCGGCATGGGTCCCTTGGCCGGTCAGACGACCTTCATCAAGAACCAAAATCTTATCAGCTTTGACAACAGAAGAAATCTTCTGGGCAACGATGACAGTGGTTGTCCCCTTCAAATCATGGTTGAGAGCCTCTTGGACTAGTTTCTCAGACTTGGCATCTAGGGCAGAAGTCGAGTCATCCAAGACCAAAACCTTAGGCTCGCCAATCACCCCACGAGCAATGGACATCCGCTGCTTCTGACCACCAGAGAAGTTATTTCCACGTTCTTCTACTTGGCTCTCATAGGTACCATCCAAGCGGTCGATAAATTCTTTGGCTTGGGCAATACCTGCGGCCCGCTCCAAGCGTTGCAAATCAGCACCAGGTGCCCCCTGACGCAAATTGTCCGCAATGGTTCCCGAGAAGAGAATAGCCTTTTGCAAGACAATCGATACCGTATCACGCAGAGTGTTCTTGCTGACTTCTTTCAAGTCCCGACCACCGATGGATACCGTTCCTTCTTGCGGGTCAAACAAACGCGGAATCAGTTGAGCAAGAGTGGATTTACCCGCACCTGTTGCACCAACCACACCGACCATTTGACCTGGCTCAATCTCGAATGAGATATTTTTCAAAGTCGGCTCCGTATCGTGTGGATAGGTAAAGCTGACATTGTCAAAGACAATCTTACCAGTCAATTCTTCATCCGCCACATCCTTGAAGGTCATAGCAGGCTCCGTATCCAAGACCTCGCTGATCCGCTTAATAGAAATGGCAGCACGCGAAGCCTGCATCCCCATAAAGCTAGTCATGATAATGGCAAACATGATTTGCATGAGGTAGCTCATAAAGGAAGTAAAGCCACCAACTGCTTCCAAGTTGGTTTCCAACATCCCGGACACCAAGTAGAGGGATGCAAAAATCGCCATGTAAGAGATAAACATCATCAAGGGTTGCAAGATAGCAAAACCATAGCCGATAAAGAGATTGAGGTCTAAGAGTTCATTGGATACATCCTTGAATTTCTTGTACTGGTTTTTCTCCTGAACAAAGGATTTGACCACACGGATTCCCCGTAGGTTTTCCTTGGCAATGCTATTCATCTTGTCCATGAGGGACTGGAATTTCCCAAAACGTGGTCCCATCTGCCCCATGACAACTGCCATAATAGCCATAATCAAGACCACCATGAGAATAATCATCCACCAGAGTTCTGGCATGGTCCGCACCGCCATGATAAAGGCTCCGACAAACAGCAATGGAACCCGCATCAACACTGTGAAGAGCATCATGACAAGATTCTGGATTTGATTGACATCGTTAGTCATCCGAACAACCAAGTTCCCTGCATTAAACTCTTCGATATTTGCATAAGAGAAACTTTGAATTTTCCGAAAAGTCTTCTCACGAATATCTGCAGATACTCCCTGAGAAATCTTAGCTGCAGCAATGGTATTGACAAGCCCTGCCAAAAGACCAATTCCAGCAATAATCAGCAGTAATTTGCCCACACGAACAATTTCATCCTTGTCATTGGCCAAGACTGCTGTCAAGACATCCTGCAAATAACTAGGTTGCATCAAGGTCGTTGCTACGACAATTGACGTCAGCAAGACCGATGCTAAGGCGTACCATTTATAACGTAAAATGGCTTCTTTAAACATGATTCTTCTCCTTATAGCGTTGAATATTTACTTTTAATTGATTAGCCACCTGTTTAACCAAATCAAAGTCTTCTTTTTGAATGCCCCCAAAAAGTGAATGGTGCATTTCTTCATGGAAGGCTTTCAGGTGACAGATTTTCCCTTGTCCTTTTTCCGTCAAAACCAACTGCTTGTAGCGTTTGTCAAGCTGAGAAGGTAGGACCTGGATAAAGCCATTTCTTTCCATTCGCTTGACCAGATTGCTGGCAACCGATTTGGAAATCTTCAATTCTGTTTCTATATCTTTGACAAAGGTTTCAATGTCTGACCGCTCCGCTATGAAACTCAAGGCCCAGCCCTGTGGACCAGCTAGGTGCTCTACATCGTATTCTTTAGCAATGGTTTCACTGATTTGTTCAATCTGATTGAGCAAGTTCCGAAAATCTGCAATAGTATGTCCCACGATAGCTCCTTTCCTAGAATAATTATCATGAGAACTATTATAGTTCTCTCAAGAACTATTGTCAATGATTTCATCTCCAATTTTCTGAAAATAACGCCTATTTTCATACTTCCTGCTGGAAGTATTTTTCTTTATCAAAGCAATATTTGACATAACTTGCAAGCTTTTATTTTTTGCTTATGGTATAATAGTAAATAAATTAACTCAACTAGAAAGGATTTTCTATGACCAAACAAACTATTGCTATCTTGGGACCCGGTTCATGGGGGACTGCCCTGGCTCAGGTTCTCAACGATAACGGTCATACTGTCCGCATTTGGGGAAATATTCCCGAGCAGATTGACGAAATCAATGAACAGCATACCAACACGCGCTACTTCAAGGATATTGTCCTAGACGAAAATATCAAAGGCTACAAGGATTTGACAGAAACTCTAGATGGGGTTGATGCCGTTCTCTTCGTTGTACCTACCAAGGTGACCCGTCTGGTTGCCAAACAAGTTGCTCAAGCCCTTAAACACAAGGTTGTTGTCATGCATGCTTCCAAAGGTCTGGAACCAGATAGCCACAAACGCTTATCTGAAGTCTTGGAAGAAGAAATTCCTGCAGATCTCCGTTCAGAAATCGTTGTGGTTTCTGGACCAAGCCATGCAGAAGAAACCATTGTCCGTGACTTGACCTTGATTTCTGCAGCTTCAAAAGACTTGGAAACAGCTGGCTATGTGCAAAACCTCTTCAGCAACCATTACTTCCGACTTTATACCAACAACGATGTCATCGGGGTAGAAACAGCTGGTGCTTTGAAAAACATCATCGCTGTTGGTGCTGGAGCCCTTCATGGTCTTGGATTCGGTGACAATGCCAAAGCAGCTATCATTGCCCGTGGCTTAACTGAGATTACCCGCCTTGGGGTTGCCATGGGAGCCAATCCCCTAACCTACAGTGGTCTGTCTGGTGTCGGCGACTTGATTGTTACAGGAACCTCTGTCCACTCACGCAACTGGCGGGCTGGTGATTTGCTTGGTAAGGGTGAAAAACTGGAAGATATCGAAGCCAACATGGGCATGGTTATCGAAGGGATTTCTACTACCAAGGCAGCCTACGAATTAGCACAAGAATTGGGTGTTTACATGCCAATCACTCAAGCCATCTACAGCGTCATTTACCAAGGGGCTAGCATCCAGGACGCTATCAAAGATATCATGTCCGGCGAATTCCGCCACGAGAATGAATGGTCTTAATAAAAAGGAGATACGATGACAAAAAAAGTTAGAAAAGCTGTCATCCCAGCAGCTGGATTAGGGACTCGTTTCCTACCTGCTACTAAGGCGCTTGCCAAAGAGATGTTGCCGATTGTGGATAAACCAACCTTACAGTTTATCTTTGAAGAAGCCCTTAAATCAGGTATTGAGGATATCTTGGTTGTAACCAATAAATCCAAACGTTCCATCGAGGACCACTTTGATTCAAACTTTGAGTTAGAGTACAACCTCAAAGAAAAAGGAAAAAATGATCTCTTGAAATTGGTTGATGATGCGACAGCCATTCGCCTACACTTTATTCGCCAAAGCTATCCAAAAGGGTTGGGTGACGCAGTCTTGCAGGCTAAGGCCTTTGTTGGAAATGAGCCGTTCGTTGTTATGCTGGGCGATGACCTCATGGACATCACAGACGATACCGTTAAACCAATCACTAAACAACTGATTGAGGACTACGAAGCGACCCATGCTTCAACACTTGCAGTTATGCCAGTCCCTCATGAAGAAGTTTCTTCATATGGCGTCATTGCTCCACACGGTGAAGGTATCAATGGACTATATAGTGTGGATACCTTTGTAGAAAAACCAAAACCAGAAGATGCGCCGTCTGACTTAGCCATTATCGGTCGCTACTTGTTGACGCCTGAAATTTTTGATATTTTGGAAAATCAAGAAGCTGGTGCCGGCAACGAAATCCAGTTGACAGATGCCATTGACACACTCAACAAGACCCAGCGTGTATTTGCTCGTGAATTCACAGGAAAACGCTACGATGTCGGAGATAAATTTGGCTTTATGAAAACATCGATTGACTACGCCTTGACCCACCCACAAGTCAAAGATGATGTGAAAGACTACATCATCGACCTTGCTAAACAATTCCAAACTGAAGAAGAAAAGTAAAAAACTAGCAACCGCTAGTTTTTTTACTTATATCACATAAAATATCCCTAATAATAGGGCGATCAGACCCAGATAACCAATGAAACTGTAGAAAATCTGTTTTCCTGTAAAAAGATCTTTTTCCACAAGAGGTGGAAGGAACATCACGACCAAACAACCTCCAACAGCTCCTCCAATATGCCCAGCCATGCTAATGGTTGGATTGAAAAGACCTAGAACTAAGTTGAGCCCCAAAAGAACCATGTAGCGTTGACCAAGAACTTGCAGATAGGGGATGCGGCTAAATTTCCTCAAGAGTGCCATAGCTGCAAAAAGACCAAAGAGCGAGGTCGATGCACCTGCACCAACTACATCTGGTGTAAAAAAGAGAACAAAAAGATTGCCCATTATCCCAGACAAGAGATAAAGGAGAAAGAAGCGCCGTGATCCAAACAGTCCTTCTAATTGATAACCCAAACCAAGCAAGGTAATGCTGTTAAAGATAAAATGTTCCCAACCAATGTGGACAAAGATAGGAGAAATTAAGCGCCACAACTGATTCGGATCATAACGCACTACTTGGCCATACATGCCACCAAATTCAAAAATTGTATAGGCTGCCGTCGTCTTCCCAAAGCGAAATACTTGTATCAAAAGAAAAACAAGAGCCGTTACTGCCAACAAGCCATTGGTCACAGGGTAGCGCTTATCAAAAAAGTTCTTCAAAAATCAACAACTCCTTTACTGGAATATCAAATACATCTGGTTCGAAATCATAGACTTGAAAGTCTGCCAAGGTCGATACTATTTCCCCCTGATAATCTGCTAGGTAGCGATCATAAAAACCACCACCATAGCCCACTCGAAAACCCGCTTGATTCCAAGCTAAACCAGGCACATGGATCAACTTAACCACAGACTTATCCACAGGTTGTGAATAAGTTCCAGGTTCCCAAACTCCAAATCTGGATTTCACCAAATCATCAGGATTATATTCTACAAAATCCATGCGCCCTTGTGAATAGGTCTTAGGGATGAAAATCTGCTTACCATCCTTTTGAGCCTGTTCAATCAGGTAAGAAGTGTCGAACTCATGGGACATGGAAAGGTAGGTCCCAAGCGACTTTGCGCCTTGATATGCCTCCGAAGCAAGGAGGCGTTCCGTCAACTGCTGGCTCCATCTGGCTCGCTGACTACTAGGCAGACCTTTCAAGCTCTGCAAGACCTCTTGCCGAATGCTCTTTTTATCCACAGAAACTCCTTTTCTTTCAGAAAAAGACTGGAAACCCAGTCTAATTTGCTTTCATTTTCAAAAAATCGCTCAACTTATCCACAGCAAAGGGAAGCACTTCCTCTTTGGGACTGAGGCGAGGATTGTGAAGGGGATAAGGCGTATCCACACCCAGCCAGAACATAACACCTGGTACCTTTTGTAGTAAATAGCCAAAGTCCTCACCCGTCATAGCAGGCGGACATTCAATCATGTCCACACCGTCAACCTGTTCAAAATAGGTTATCAACTCTTCAGCTAGTTCTGGATTATTTTCTACAGGCAACCAAGCACCTTGATTAAGTTCTATGTCAACTTCCATATTAAAACTTGCTGCAACCCCTTGAGCAATCGCACGCACACGCTCCTGCATGAGTAAACTCATTTCTTGCGTCAAAGCTCTAATAGTTCCACTTAAATGGGCTGTTTCAGAAATAATATTACTTGTCACACCTGCATGTAAGGCTCCAAAAGTCACTACACCACCTTCAATTGGATCAACATTTCGACTAACTACGGTCTGCACCTGAGTCACAAAGTAGCTGGCTGCCACCAAGGCGTCATTTGCGGTATGGGGAAATGCTGCGTGGCCACCTTTTCCTGTAAACCGTATCTCTACTTCACAGGTCCCAGCAAAGAGGGTCGCACGGTTGGTGGCCATTTGACCGACCTTGAGGTCAGGTCGGACATGGAGACCATAAAATTCGTCTGGTAACCAATCCTGGAATACTCCATCTTCATACATAAGCATGGCTCCACCTAGATTTTCCTCCGCAGGCTGAAAGAGGAAGAGAAGATTGTTTCTCGGTTGCTGCTCTGCCATTTTCTCCAAAAGCCCTAAGGCAATGGTCATGTGGAAATCATGTCCACAGGCGTGCATACGATCTGGATGGAGGGACTTGAAGTCCAGGCCCGTTTCTTCCACGATCGGCAGACCGTCAATATCCGCCCGCCAGCCAATCGTTTTCTCTGGAGCAGAGCCCGTCAGATAAACCAGAATCCCTGTCTGCCAAGTGCGGACTTGGGCAAAAGTACAATTTTGAAGTAAACCTTCAATGGTTTCCATAAGAAAGGCGTGAGTCTTGAACTCCTCCATGCCCAGCTCTGGAATCTGGTGGAGGGCCCGGCGTGTCGCAATTAAATCTAGCATAGCTACCTCTTAAAGTGTCCGTAAAGCCTCTTCCAAGGCTGTTTTTTGTTGGGTTTGAGCATCGATTTCCTTGATGATACGGGCTGGCACACCTGCCACCACTACGTTTTCAGGAACATCTTGAGTCACAATAGCACCTGCGGCCACAACAGAACCGCTACCGATTTGCACACCCTCAATGACAACAGCATTGGCACCGACCAAGACATTGTCACCAACACGAACTGGCTCGGCAGACGCTGGCTCGATGACACCCGCAAGGACCGCCCCTGCACCGATGTGGCTGTTTTTACCAACGGTAGCCCGTCCGCCCAAAATCGCACCCATATCAATCATGGTACCTGGACCGATTTCCGCACCGATGTTGATCACCGCTCCCATCATGATAACAGCATTATCGCCGATGGTCACTTGGTCACGAATAATGGCACCTGGCTCGATACGGGCATTGATATTACGCTTGTCAAGCAAAGGCACAGCTGAATTGCGGCCGTCTTGCTCCACCACATAGTCCACATTTTCAGTCAGGTTCGCCAAGAGTGGCTCAACGTCCTTCCAATCACCGAAGAGGACATTGCCAAGTTTTGTCACCTCAGCAGGAACAGCTCCTGCCAATTCACCTTCAAAGGTCACTTTAACAGTCGTCTTTTTCACAGCATTGCCGATAAAAGCAATGATTTCTTGTGCAGTCATTTTTTGTGCAGTCATAGTATTTTCTCCATTTTCTTTGGTATTTACTTATTATAACAGAATTTTCAGATTTTTCTAGCAAAGAAAAACAGAAATAGCACTAACTATTTCTGCCTTATCCTTCTTAACCACCTAGGGCTGCAGACATATCATTGATTTGTTGCTGCAAGCTGTCTCGGTATTCCTTTAGGAACTGAACAATACCGTCTTTTCCAACAATGGGAACATTACCTAGTGGACCATATTGTGCTTTCTGCTCATCTACTGACTGTGTAACACTATCTCTCATCGCTTGATAGGTCGCATCATCCCCTAGTCCATACTGACTGACCATGTTTTCATAGTTGGTAACGTATTCGTTGACAATGAACTCGTACATTTCCAAATAATCATTGTAGGTCGCTATACTTTCTATAGTCGCATCGGTAGAGTCTGCTGGAACAAAGTCGGCTACTGGAGCTGTTTCACCTGAACTACTAGCTTCCGTCGTACTTACCTCCGTGCTACTAGCAGTGGAAGATTGGCTACTTTCAAGGACTGAACTGCTGCTTGTGTCTGTCGATTCCTTGTCCGAACCCGCTAGCCTGCCTAGTCCACCCAACACAAACAAGCCTACCAGGATAATAAACCAAACTCGTTTATAGAACGGTTTCTTTTGCACATAAACATTACCATGTTCATCTCTGATTTTCTTTGCCATATAATCCTCCAAAATTATTTATATAACCATTATATATATATATATAAGTTGTCAAGTAGTAAAATAAAAAAATTAGAAGTTTTACCTCCTAATTTTCAATCATTATTTAATCTTCAATTACTTTTCTGGGATTGACAGCTCCAACGATGTAATCTTGCACTAAACCTGTGTCATCCAGCACAATCCCGTGTAGAACTCCGCCGTAAACAGCTCCACCATCAATCCCCATTTTCCCATCTGAACTGGTCCAAATTTGACTAATACGGAGATTGGTCTGATAAAGGTTGTACACAGGGGTATGCCCAAAGACAATCATCTTCCCTGTGGTATTTTCGGCCTCATGGAAAGGAGTTCTAAGCCAGACTTTATCATGATTGCTGGTTTCGCGCCAGTCCGGTAAAGTCAAGTCCACACCAGCATGGACAAAGATATAGCGTTCAGTCTCTATATGATAAGGACAAGATTTGACAAAATCAATCAGGTCCTCATATTGTTCCATCACTGCATTTGCATCTATTAAGCCATCTACAGGAGCATCCAAGGGGCGCCCCAGAAGGGAGTTAATCGTCGTATCGCCACCATTTCTCCGATAGTGGTCATAGCGGTCAACCGGATCACGTAACCAGGCCAGAAACATCCGTTCATGGTTACCAGTTAGACAGATCGCACCTTTTTCACAGACCAACTGTCGGACCAACTCCAAACAAGCTTTGGAATTTTCCCCGCGATCAATCAAATCGCCCAAAAAAATCAACTGTTGTCGCTTCTCGTTCCATTTCTTTAAAATATCAAGCAGGAGTTCAAACTTACCATGAACATCTCCTACTACAAAAAATTCTTTTTTCATAGAGAATATTCTACCATAAATTCAAAGGAAAGAAAAACTGGCCGTTTCCGGTCAGTTTCATTCTATTACAAACGTGCGTTCAATTCTGCACCAAGTTCTTCAAATCCTGGTTTGCCAAGAAGAGCGAACATGTTTTTCTTGTAGGCTTCTACACCTGGTTGGTCAAATGGGTTGATGGCATTGAGGTAACCAGAGATCGCAATTGCCAACTCGAAGAAGTAGAAGGTGTAACCAAGTGTGAACTCATCTTGTTGCGGAAGAGTGACAAACATGTTTGGTACGCCACCATCTGTGTGGGCAAGCAATACGCCATCCGTTGCTTTTTTGTTTACAAAGTCAACATCCTTACCTTGCAAGTAGCCAAGACCGTCAAGGTCTTCTGCCATGTCAGGAATGAGGATATTTTTTCTTGGTTTGTCAACACGAACCACTGTCTCAAAGATATTGCGGTTTCCTTCTTGTATGAATTGTCCAAGAGAGTGCAAGTCTGTTGAGAAGTTAGCAGATGTTGGGTTGATACCTTTTTGGTCCTTACCTTCTGACTCGCCCGCCAATTGTTTCCACCACTCGCTGAAGTATTGAAGTGATGGCTCGTAGTTTGCCAAGATTTCTGTTACATAACCTTTTCTGTAAAGGATGTTACGCACTGCAGCATATTGGTATGCTTCATTCTCAGCAATTTTATCTGAAGTGTAAGTCGTACGAGCTGCGTTTGCACCTTCCATAAGGGCATCAATGTCTGCACCAGCTGCCGCGATTGGCAAAAGACCAACTGCAGTCAAGACTGAGAAACGACCGCCAACATCATCTGGAACTACAAAGGTTTCCCAACCATTTGCGTCCGCTTCAACCTTAACTGCACCTTTTGCCTTGTCGGTTGTCGCATAGATACGCTTGTTAGCTTCTTCTTGACCGTATTTCTTGACAAGCAATTCTTTGAAGACGCGGAAAGCAATTGCAGGCTCAGTTGTTGTACCTGATTTTGAAATCACGTTTACTGAGAAGTCCTTATCTGCCACGTAGTCTACCAAGTCAGCAAGGTAGCTTGATGAGATAGAGTTTCCAGCGTAAAGGATTTGTGGAGCTTTGCGTTCTTCACGAGTTTGCAAGTTTACAAAGGCATTGCTTAAGAAATCAATAGCAGCTTTAGCACCAAGGTAAGAACCACCGATACCGATAACTACCAAAACTTCACTTTCATTTTGGATTTTAGCGGCAGCTTCCTTGATACGAGCAAATTCTTCTTTGTCGTAGTTTTCTGGCAAATCCAACCAGCCGATAAAATCGTTACCAGGACCTGTTCCTTGACGGAGCATTTGGTCAGCTAGGGTAACTTGTGGTTGCATATAATCTACTTCTTGAGCTCCAACGAATTGGCCCAAGACTTTTGAATAATCAAATGTAATATGTGTCATGTCATTCCTCCATTTATGTACCATAATATGATAACGCTTTATCATGTTTTTTTCAAGGGATTTATCAATTTTCATTTATTTTCATGAAATGGTTTGCGTAACTTGTTTATTTTTCACAAACACAGGGTCGTGATAAGGAATTTCATAGTCTGCTAAGACTTGACCCGACTGTGTCACTGTTATCATATTTGGCAATATTTTTGACAATAAATATAGTGGGACCAGGCTCACATACCAGATTGTCATCACTTCAAAAATAAACTTGCTATTATTCCCTCTCTGAATATAGCGTTGTCTGTATTCTTCTTTTAAAAATGGATGAGGAATGTAAATGTGAAACGGGACAGCACCACGTACAAGCATAACCAACAGCATCCTTACTAGAAAATTCATCGCGACAAGGACAGTCTTCCCCTCCTCATGCAAGGTATAGGCTTTTTCAACGTAGATGTTTTTATAATTCTTATCTTTAATCGGACGTGGAGTTGATTTTCTTTCTTCTTTATTCAAATGACGAACACTAGAATTATCATATTTGATATCCGACATTTCTAAATCTACAATTTGTGAAGATTGCTTGGCAAGTGTCGTTTTCCCCAGACCTGGAAAAGCAAATATAAACATAGGCTATCCTCCTTTTCCTCTGTAGAATAGCAGAGCTAACAAAAAGTTTTCTTAAGAGGAAATCTATTTTACTCCTTTTTCCCTATAAATCAATAGAAAATTCCAAAAATCAGTCCCCAGACGGATAGAAAAATACTTGCTAAGTCAGTTGCCCCTATTTCTAAAAATCAGACAAAGAAAACCCTCTGAAAGCATGATTTCAAAGGGTTTTTAGACTATATGCAAAAAGAGCACACACCCGACTTCGCTTAGGGCTGCTGGATTCCTCCCCTGACCCGCTTCACGCACGAATGTTGCTCCGTTTATTATTATAACACTTTTTTATAAAATAGCAAATTTATTCTATAGGTCTAGCGAGTCGGCACATAGGTCAAACTCGAACCGTGTTGCTCAAGGAAACCCTCTAGCTCTGAATCTGGAATCTGTCTTAAGAATAATACCGCCCTTGTCGTTAAATCTTCAGCACGACAAGTTGCCAAGACTAGATAGTGATCAGTTGATAAGATTGGTAAATTTGGATTTTTAGCGACTGCTTCTTGACTAGCCAGAGCTAATAGATTAACGAACTCTTTCCCATCTGCAAAATCATGTTTGTAATAGTGAGTAGTTTCAGGGATAACAATTGTAAAAGCAGCTTGATAATAGAGAATTCTTTCTGGAGTCTGAACGACGAAGAATGGATGTTGGTCAAAATAAGCCTGGTTTTCATAGTAGGTCACAGTTTGAAAAATTCTTTCATCGTCTACCAACGGACCACGGACATGTCCAAACATCCAAGTCAGGGGATCACTAAAATCATTTTTACTTTCAGTATCCATAAAAACGGTCCCAAAATAAGGCTGGTATCCCCCTTCAAATGTCTTGTCAAGGTAGGTTTCATTATCCGTCGTTTGTACTACTGGCTCGTCCAAGGGTGTTCCTGGTGCATAAATATAGGCTACAGTATCTGGGTTTATACCCTTCAACTCTGTAAATAGTGCCTGCATTGCTGCCTTTTCCTCAGGACTAACCTGATAACTAGGTACTACAACTTCTTGACTAGAGGAACTAGTTGACTGACTAGTTGTCTGAACAGTTACTTGCTCAGTCCCACGATCCCACAAGAAGTGGCTGACTGTCCTCCCAAGAATCCCCATTGCAACAATGACAAGTATCCCTAACAAAATTTGTAATATTCGAGGATTCTTTCTCTTATGCTTTTCACTTCTATTCATTAGCAACCTCCTAGAAAAAATAAAGTTGCCGTAAAAGGCAACTTTATTGGCCAATCAAGTCTTATTGTACTGGACTTGTACTTGGCAGAGTCTTTACTTCTGGTGAGCTTGGTACGGTTGGTTCTTCAACTGGTGTTGGTACTTCGACATCTGTAGTAATACCATAAACATAACCATCACCATTTTCGTCAATTCCACCTTTGAGGTTGAGAGACTCTTTTGTTGGTGCAGTAGCAGGAACTGCTACAATGTACTGCTCTCCAGTTTCTTCATCTGTTTTGACAGAGTAGATCAAATCAGATGTTTGAACTGGAGCTGTTGGTGCTTCCGAAGGAACTTGGGTAATCTCAACAGTTCCATCTTCTAAGAATGCTTCAATATTTAAAGTTGGAAGCGGCTCTGCAGTTGGAGCCTCAATCTTAGAATGGTTGTTAGGATCTACTGTAGTACCCGGCTCTAGAGCTGTAACAGGAACTACCAAGCTTCCTAGAAAAGCAACCGCCGCAAGAGAAACGACTGTCTTTTTCATAATAAAACTCCTTCCAGTTTTATATTTTTTTGTAAGCGCTCACCACTCACACTACTATTATACAAGTTCATTTCTCAAATCACAAGAATTATGTGGTTATTATATTGATTTTCTTTTGTTTTCTTCGTTTCCTGAAAAATTCCTGCATCATTTCGATACAGGTTTCCTCCAAAATGCCAGACTCAACTATAACTCGATGATTCAAGCGCTCATCTGTTAAAATGTCGTATAGGCTACCTGCAGCTCCAAATTTTTGATTTTTTCCACCAAAAATCACTCGAGGGATCCGGGCAAGTCCGATTGCTCCGCTACACATAACACAGGGCTCAATGGTCACAAAGAGGGTCGTATCCAACAAACGCCAGTTGCCTTCTGATTTATTAGCTTCCTGAATAGCCATAACTTCCGCATGCATAATGGCCTGATTGAGCTCTTCACGGGCATTGTGTCCGCGACCAATAATCTGTCTATCCTTAACGATGACGCAGCCAATTGGAATCTCGTCTTTTTCCAGTGATTTCCGTGCCTCAATAAGGGCCTCTGCCATAAAATATTCTTTTTCTTCTTGCGTATATTCCATATACTTATTATATCAGAAAATGGTCTACATCATCTATACTTTCCTTATTCAAGCTTTGAAGATAGTATGCAACTGTAACTCGCTCAAAAAACTGATAAATGTACAGACAAAAAACCTCCTCTTACGATGAAGGTATGGGAGAGTTATAGTGATATTTACATTTATCGTTATATCACTACGAACTTTGTATGCCAATATATTTTTAAATTTATTTAGCCTGATTGATTCACACTGTGACTTCTTTCTAGTAAGAGGCACTAATGATGCTACTAGTTTCAGAAAAATCATTGTTCTCTACTTACTATGTTTGTTTTGTTTATTTATTAACACAAAAATAACGGAATTTCTATATTCATAATAAAAAACAGCCCCGAAGGGCTGTCTGTACAGTTTCTATTACAATTCGCCAACTAATTTCACAACATTTTCAACTGTGAAGCCGTAGTTGTCAATAACTGTTTGGGCTGGAGCTGATGCACCGAAGGTGTCGATACCAAGAACTTTACCGTCAAGGCCGACATACTTGTACCAGCTTTGAGTTGCACCCATTTCGATAGCCAAACGACGACGGATGGCATTTGGTAGGATTTCTTCCTTGTAGGCAGCATCTTGTGCATCGAAGAGTTCAGTTGATGGTACAGAAACCACACGAACCTTAGTGCCTGCTGCTTCTAGTTCTTTGGCAGCTTTAACAGCCAAGTTCACTTCTGAACCAGATGCAAGAAGGATTGTATCAAAGCCTGCTGCTTCATAGACAACATAAGCCCCTTTTGCAACCTTGTCAAAGTCTGTTCCTTCTTCAACTGTCAAGTTTTGACGAGTGAGAACAAGGGCTGATGGTGTAGACTTGCTAGTCAATGACAAGTACCAAGCTGCCTGTGTTTCACGCGCATCTGCTGGGCGGAAAACGTTGAGGTTTGGCATAGCACGAAGTCCTGCCAAGTGCTCGATCGGCTCGTGAGTTGGTCCATCTTCACCTACTGCGATCGAGTCGTGGGTGAAGACGTAAGTCACAGGAAGTCCTTGAAGGGCTGACAAACGAACTGCTGCTTTTACATAGTCTGAGAAGACGAAGAAGGTACCACCATAGACACGAAGTCCGCCGTGGGCTGCCATACCATTCAAGATAGTTCCCATGGCAAATTCACGCACACCGAACTGGATATTGCGGTTGAGTGGGTTTGCTGCATCCTGCAACCCATCTTCCTTGATGTAGGTCATGTTTGAGTGAGCCAAGTCAGCTGAACCACCGAGGAAAGTAGGCAAGACCTTAGCTGCTGCGTTAAGGGCGTCTTGTGATGAGTTACGAGTTGCTTGTGAGAAGCCATTTTCGTAAACTGGGAAGTCTTCTGGCTTGATTTCAACTACATCACGACCTTCCAAGATAGCTGTTACTTCAGCTGCTAATTCTGGATGTGCTACTTTGTAGTCTTCAACTAATTTCACCCAAGCATCGTAGGCTGCGGCACCGCGATCAGCTACATTAGCTTTGAAGTCCGCATAGACTTCAGCTGGAATTTCAAATGGACCATAGTTCCAATCAAGCGCCTTACGAGTTGCTTCTGTTTCTTCTGGACCAAGAGGTGCTCCGTGAACGCCATTTGTACCTTGTTTGTTTGGGGAACCGTGACCGATAACAGTCTTGATTTCGATAAGAGATGGCTTACCTGCTGCCTTAGCTTTTTCAATAGCAGCAAAGATTGCATCCACATCTGTACCGTCTGTTACGATATCTGTGTGCCAGCCATAGGCATTGTAGCGAGCACGCACATCTTCTGTGAAGGAATCTTTTGTTTCACCATCTAAGTTGATATCGTTTGAATCATAAAGAACGATGAGTTTTTCTAATTTTTGAAGACCTGCATAAGAAGCTGCTTCTGCAGAAACACCCTCCATCAAGTCGCCATCACCACAGATTACGTAAGTATAGTGGTCAAAGATTGGGAAACCATCGCGGTTGTACTTAGCTGCAAGGAAACGCTCTGCTTGCGCAAAACCCGTCGCAGTTGAGATACCTTGTCCAAGAGGACCTGTTGTTGCATCTACACCTGCTGTGTGACCAAATTCTGGGTGACCTGGTGTTTTTGAACCCCATTGACGGAAGTTCTTGATTTCATCCATAGTGACATCTTCAAATCCTGACAAATGAAGAAGTCCGTAGAGGAGCATTGACCCATGACCTGCTGATAAGATGAAGCGGTCACGGTTCACCCAGTTTGGCTGAGCGGGGTTGATACGAAGTTCTTTAGTAAAAAGGCTGTAGCCCATTGGAGCTGCACCCATAACAACACCTGGGTGACCTGATTTTGATTTTTCAATGGCGTCGATACCAAGAAAACGAATTGCGTTTACTGAAAGTTGTGACATGTTTTTCTCCTTTTAAAAAGTCATGGTTTCATTATACCATAAAGCGTTTTCGCTTGTCAGTTTCAAAAGGCAGGACTTTCGTCCCGCCCCTCTTGTCTTCTTATAGCAAAGCCTTGAATTGAATGTTTGAATCTTCCAAGAAGCAATCGTCAAAGCCACGTGGGTGGTGATATTCGATACAGTCCTTGTCCATCGGATAAGTATACTTGCCACCAACTTCCCAGATGAATGGATGGAAATCGTATTGCAAGCGTTCCTTACGCATTTTCCATAGTTGCAAGATTTCATCTGTTGACGCCATGAAGTTAGACCAGATGTCATAGTGAACAGGGATGATTACCTTAGCACGCAAATTTTCTGCCATACGGAGGAGGTCGATTGAGGTCATCTTGTCTTGGATACCGATTGGGTTGTCACCGTAGTTGTTGATAGCAACGTCGATGTTGAAGTCGCGACCGTGTTTTGCAAAGTAGTTTGAGAAGTGGGAGTCTGCACCGTGGTAGATGGTTCCGCCAGGCGTTTCAAAGACATAGTTGACTGCCTTGCGAGCCATGAGTTCATCTGTCACAGGAAGTCCTGCTAATTTACCACCATTTTCGTCATAACCTTCGATCGGAAGTGTCACCAAGCAAGTACGGTCGAAAGATTCTACAGCGTGGACCTTGATGTCTTTAAACTCAAAGCTATCGCCTGGTGCGATACGGATGATACGGTCAGCTGGAACACCCCATTTTTCCCAGATGTCGCCACTTTCAACTGGACCGACAAATTTGACATGGTTCAACTTTGGATTGTTGATGATGGCAGCGGCTGTGCTGATGTCCATGTGGTCGCTGTGGACGTGTGATACCAGGTAGTAGTCCAATTCATTGATGGCAAATGGATCGATAACCATTGGTTGTACACGCAAGTTTGGTTGCAATTTACGAACACCTGCCATATTAGCCATTTGGTGACCCCAAACCATGTCTTTTACTTTTTTAGTAGACTTACCGCGAGATGACCACAGGTCCATAACCACGTTAGCTCCGCCAGGTGTCTTAATCCAAACACCACAGTTGCCTAGCCACCACATAGCAAAGTTGCCTTCAGGCACTACTTCTTCTTCAATTTCTTCATTAAGCCAAGTTCCCCACTCTGGGAAAGTTGAAAGAATCCATGATTCTCTTGTAATATCTTGAACTTTAGCCATTTTTCATTCCTCCTATAAGGCTGATTGTATTTCTATGTTTCTAGTATATGCGCAAAAGGTCACAAAAAAAAGACCAAATAAAACACAGGCTTGTGTTCACATTTGGACTTTAAGGCTTAGGCAAGCCAAAGTCAGTACAAATCTGTTTCAATATCGCGACTAGATACATTTGACAGCAGTTCACTACTGATGAGCTTTTGCAGTCTGCCTTTGAGTTCTTGGACTGTCTTGCCATCTGATAAATAGCCAGCCAAGAGCTTATCTAACTCTACTGCAAATCCCTGTTTCTCATCAGACAGGCTACGGTATTTGGCAAAGTGGGTGAGATTGAGTACATCATCGAAATCCAAGATTGGATGGACCCGTACCAGTGGAAAAGCCGTTTCCAACCCCTCACTAGTTGTAATTAAGAAATCTACTTCCAACAAATCTTCAACACTTTTAAATTGCTCCGTAGTAAAGACTGCTCCAATTTTCTTGTCAGACAGATGGTGCTGGCATTGTCTATAGAGTAAACGTTGAATAGAAACTCCCTCATCACAGATTAGATAGATGTTCTGGCTCTGTACCTTGCGGGTTCCACTTCGGCGAATGGCCCCTCCTAGATGAATGGTCAGATAGGCAATGTCCTCATCTGTCAGCTCAATCTCCCATTCCTCCTCTAATATCTTGCCGGAAATCTGGGTAACAGCAAACAGGGTGCTATATTTTTCCTGGATTTGCTTGACCATTGGATTTTTTGATAAAATCCCATAGGTCTTTCTGAAGAGTAGGGCCTTACAGTGAGCCAAGAGATGTCTAGCTAGCTCCTCTGGATTTTCCAATTCAAAGGAAGAATGCACTTCAAAATGATGAATAAACCGGTCAACCACTCGTTTTAATTCGGCAAAATCCTGACTAGTCACATGAATATCGCTATCTTTCCGGTAGGATAGAAGCAAGATAGCAATCAAGGAAACCTCAATATCATCTAGCTCCAAATCAAAACTAGACCAAAGCGCCTCTTTCAGATCTTGGGCAACTAGATACTCAATCCGTTCACGAACCTGTTCAAATTCCTTGAGAATGGCGCGTTCTTCCAACTCATCCAACTCCATATTGCGATAGCTGAGTAAGAGAAAGGGGAGAACCTTAAGCATAAACTCAATCTCATAGCGATTGATCTTCTTCCCTAGTTTTTTCTCCAGACCTGCAACCTGACCCTGCCAGAACCGAACCATTCCTTCTGAGAAGAGAACTTGGTACTCGACTAGATCCGATAATTTCTCTTCAAGGACTTGGAGAAAGCCCTTGTTAGCATCTGAAAAAATGCTATAAAGTAGAGAATGAACATACTGGATTTTGTTCAGGGGATGGCAAACTAAGCTATAGCCTTGGCTCTTGGACACATAGAGGGTCATCTTATATTGCTCCTGTGTCAGTTGCGATCGAATTTCATTGAGGTCATTCAAGACTGTGTTACGAGAAACCTCTGTCAGTTCCATAAGCTTTTCAATGGTTACCCGTTCAGGTGTAATACAAATGTAGACCATCATCAATTGAATACGTTCATCCATATTCATAATATAGCTATAGGAATCAATGGAATCTAAGAGTTGGCGACAGGCTTGCTTTTGCTCTTCGGACAAGCGAATGCCTATCCGAGGCAGACTTTCCAGAGCTTCAATACCTTTTGGCAAAGAAGCATTGATTTTTTCCAAGTGGTAGTAGATTTTTCTACGCGATTGTTGCAATTCCTTGGAAATAGCCATAACGGTTTCTGGCTCTTGGATACCAATCAAATGCCGTAATAAGGCACAACTGCTTTTATCTAGTAACACCGTTTTTCCCTCCTCTCTTTCTCTATCTTAACACATTTATGCACCAATTCCTAATAATTATAAAAACTGAACGTATTCGTGCATTTTCATTCAAAATTGCCGACCCCATCCAAAAAGCTTAGTAGATACTCTTAATAATCTCCACCCGTGTAATCAAATCTCCATGCATATTGTCAATCCGTAGAGCCACATTCTTCAGATAGACACAGGCTCCGATGGCAATGGTTTTCTCCTCTTCATTGAGTTTACGGGTCACAAATTCACGTAGGGTTTCACTGCCTTCGCTAGGAATTTTAACCCTGGCAATGATATTGGCAACCCTGACCTTCTGGCTGGCCCGCATGATGATGTTGTTGGAATCATCAAACTGGGTAAAGAGGTATTTTCTCACTGCAAATAAGATGGCAACCGACACAATGCCAATCAGGTAATCCATACTGGAACCATGTTCCACAATCAATTGACGGGCAATAGCAACCAAGAGCACCTCGATGACAGTACTAGGGGATTGTTTGCAGAGCATTTTGATGAATTCGACCCCGACTGCCAAAGTCATAGCCTTGCTTAAAAAACTCTGGATAAAGTTATCCGCTTGAATACCACCCGTCAGTGAACCAACTAAATCCGCCAACAACAAACCTGACAATGCTAGGAGGGCTAATCCTAAAATGGCTGATAAAATCAACTCCAGATAGTAGGCAACCTCTGTCAGACTATCTTGTAAAAACTTTCTCATGTCCTCTCCTTTCAAAAAAAGAAGAATGAGGAGAGCTCTTTTCTCATTCTTCTAATCGTTCTTGGCTAGAAACAAAGCTTAGTGTTCATCACCTTTTTGTCCGTAGTAGGCATTTGGACCGTGCTTACGGAGATAGTGCTTATCCATGATGTAGCTTGGTGCTGGTTCCACCCGTGGATTGATTTGTTCTGTGTAGCGGTTCATCCGAGCCACTTCTTCTAGGACAACACTATGGTACACTGCCTGGGCAGGATCCTTGCCCCAAGTGAACGGACCGTGATTGCGGACAACAATCCCTGGTACTGCAACTGGGTCAATACCACGACGCTCAAATTCCTCAATGATGACTGAGCCTGTTTCTTTTTCATAGGCAGTATTCACTTCTTCGGCCGTCAAAGAACGGGCACATGGTACTGGACCGTAGAAATAGTCTGCGTGCGTTGTTCCATAAAATGGAATGTCGCGACCAGCCTGAGCCCAACCAACTGCCTCTGTCGAATGTGTATGCACAACAGCATGGACATTTGGCCAAGCCTTATAGAGGGCAACGTGGGTCGCCAAATCAGAAGATGGGTTGAGGTCACCTTCTACCACATTTCCATCCAAGTCAGTCACCACCATGTTTTCTGGTGACAATTTTTCATAATCCACACCAGAAGGCTTGATAACAATGCGACCAAGTTCACGGCAGACTTCTGATACGTTACCCCAGGTGAATTTGACAAGACCGTGGGCAGGTAGAGCGATGTTGGCTTCATAGACTCGTTGGCGCATTTCCTGTAAATCTTTTGGCATTAGTTCAACCCCGCTTTCTCAATCAATGGATAGAGGAAAGCCTGTGCTTCTTTAATGGCTGCACGTGTTTCCTCAACCGTTTCACAATTCTCTGACCACATTTCAATCAAGAATGGACCTTGGTAGTTGGTCTTTTTCAAGACTGCAAACATATTATCCCAGTCCACACAGCCCTGACCGAATGGGACATCACGGAATTGACCTTTGGAGTTTTCGGTTACCGCATAGGTATCTTTCAAGTGAAGGGCTGCAATAGAGCGATGGCCCAGGAAAAATTCGCTATAAATGTCATTGTGCCAAGCGGACACGTTTCCAGTATCTGGATAAACAAAGAGATATGGTGAGTCGATTTCCTTCTCAACTGCTAGATATTTTTCAATAGAGTTGATAAATGGATCATCCATAATCTCGATGGCCAACATAACCTGAGCCTGTTCTGCCCAGTCGCAAGCCTTGCGGAGATTCTTGATGAAACGTTCTCTAGTTTCAGGCGACTTTTCTTCATAGTAAACGTCGTAACCAGCCAACTGGATGACACGGACACCCAAGTCCTGAGCCAGTTCGATACACTGTTTCATGGTTTCTAAAGACTTAGCTTCAAGAGCAGGATCATTGGAACCAAGCGGATAACGACGGTGACCAGAGAAGCAAATGGTCGGAATACGGACACCTGTTTCATAAATTGCTTTGACCAAGTCTAAACGCTCTTCCTTGGTCCATTCCAAACGAGCCAAGCGAGCATCGCTCTCATCCACCGACATTTCCACAAAGTCGAAACCTAATTCTTTGGCAAACTCCAAACGCTCTTTCCATGTAAAGTGTTTGGGCGTTGCCTTTTCATATATTCCGATTGGTCGTGCCATAGGTCTTACCCCCAGATACGACGGATTTCGTCTTTGAATTCACGCGCTGCAGCTGCTGGATCTGCTGCTTCTGTAATACCGCGACCTGCGATAAAGGTAAAGACATCTACACCCTCGAAGAGTTTGAGGGTAGCCACATCAAGACCACCTGTTACAGAAACGCGGAAGCCCATGTCAACCAATTTTTTCACTTTATTGAGGTCTTTTTCACCCCAGGTTTCGCCAGCAAGAAGGGCGTCACGAGATTGGTGATAAATAGCTTGAGAAATACCTGCATCCAACCAAAGCTGAGCCTGTTCATAAGTCCAGTCACCGTAAAGCTCGATTTGGATTTCACCCTTGTCGCCACGCACTTCCTTGATAGCCTTCAAAGCAGCTTCCATGGTTGGAATGGTTGCAGAACAGATACAGGTCATCCAGTCCGCACCACGAACAGCATTGTTTTTAGCAACTGTACCACCTGCGTCCGCACACTTGGTATCCGCAACGATGATCTTGTCCGGGAAGAGGCTACGAAGAACTTCCACCAATTCGCTACCAACTTGGAGCAAGCAAACCGTACCTGCTTCAATCACGTCAACTTCATGACCAACAGAGACAGCAGCCTTAATCGCTCCCTGCAAATCTGAGTGATCCAATGCAACCTGTAAATTTGGGATATGTTTTGTCATAATACTATTACCAAGAGTGAATAGACGGCCGATAAAGCTTTCTATTCCCCTTCAATTCCTTTCATTTTTGTCTACGTCAATTTCTAACCGTCAAATTAGCTTTCCAAGTCTAAACCCTCTAAGTAAGGGCTGTTTTTAGACTCTTCAACCATTGCCAATACTTCTTCTGGTGTCTGACAGGCTACCAGACGCTCAATGGAATTTTCCAATTCAAAGAGGGCAATAATCTGTGGAATAGCTACTGATGTGTGAATCTTTGGATCTGTCGCAGCCAAGGTCAAGAGGACAGAAACCTCTTTACCATCTGAAAAGGCTACTGGTTTTGTCAAGGTAATCAAGGCAAAGGAATCTTTCAAAACACCGACACCAGCCTGGGCATGTGGCATAGCCATACCTGGCATGAGCACATAGTAGGGACCGTATTCCTCGGTTGAAGCGATGATGGCATCGTAGTATTCTTCTGTTGCAGCACCGCTTTCAATCAAAGGTTCAACTGCCAAGTGAACAGCTTCCTGCCAGGTTTCTGCTGTCAAACCCAAGCGGATAGAATTGTTTTCAATAAATGCTTTCTGTAAATTCATGATGTTCTCCTTTCTATGTGAAAGGGGATGAGAAGAAATCCCGCCCCCTTTTTCCATTACAATACCTGACTAAGTTTAGTCTTGATTTCGTTATCGTCCATGAGGTTGTCAAGACCAACCAAATGACCATTTGTACGACCTTCCAATTCAGCGATCAAGTGATTTGAAGCAACAACAATGTCATAGCCTGCTGCCAAACCTTTTGCTTCACCTACTGAGCAAGAAGCAGATTGGAAATCTGTTACACCAAGTTGACGAAGAGCATTTTCAACCTTCATCTTGATAACCATGGATGAACCCATGCCATTACCACAAGCAGTTAATACTTTAACCATCTTATTTTCTCCTTGTTTTTTATAAAATATATTTTGTTGTTTTTGTTAATGAACCAAGTAATAAACGAAGTTTTGTTCTGTTGATTTTCGAATATCTCTCGTCTTACTGAAGAACAGGCACTCAATGAAAATCAGAAGCAGACTAGGAAACGCAGCCGAGGTAGCTTCAACAGTCTAGTAGACTGTTGAAGGTTGGAAATCCTACTTACAATAGTAAGTGTCTTTCGTAGAGTTCACCAAGGCTCTTGACGACGTATCCTTTTGATTTTCGAAGAGTGTTAGTCCGCTTGCGCCTCACCGCGATAGTAAGCTTCCTTATCTTTTGCTTTTGCAAATTGAAGTTGTGGGATAGCCAACAAGAAGAGGCAGACAAGAACATAACCAGCAACACCGAGGTATTTGAAGGCATAACCGAATGGCAACCATGGGATTTCGAAGTCGATGTTTCCGTGGTAACCACCGCTCAATTCAAGCAAGCCGACGCAGACTGCACCAAGGGCTACTTGAAGGACACCTGAGAGGAAGGAAAGGATTGCTGCCGCTTTCCAACCACCACGCTTGTCAGCGTAAACTGCGATAGCTGCGTTATCAAAGAATACAGGTACGAAACCAGTGATGATAAGGATTGGGCTCTTGAAGATAATCAAGAGAACGATAGTGATCAATTGACCAACCAAACCGAAGGCAAAACCTGAAAGAACTGCATTAGATGAACCGAAGCCATAAGAAGCTGCAACGTCCACCGCTGGGAATGAACCTGGAAGCAGTTTGCTTGAGATACCTTGGAAGGCATTTGTCAATTCTGCTACGAACATACGTACACCCTGCATCAAGATGAAGAGATATACTGAGAAAGTGAAGGCTGTTTGTACAACGTACATGAAGAAGGCTTGTTTAGCTGGGTTGTATGGTGTGCCTGAAGTGATTACTTCTGGGTTTGCCATGATTTCTGGACCCAAGATGAACAAGATGACACCGAAGAAGACCAACATCAAGGTTGCAGATGCAACTACTGTATCGTGGAAGATGTTGAGGAAGCTAGGCAACTTCAAGTTGTCCAAGTTTTCTTCTTTTTTACCAAGTTTTGGAGCAATCTTATCTACAAACCAGATTGCGAATTGTTGTTGGTGACCGATGGCAAATCCACCGCCACCTGTCAAGCGTTGAGTTGCTTCAACAGTCATGTTTGAGCTGACTGCCCAGTAAATACCACAGATGATACCGATAGCTGCTGTACCGAATTGGTTACGAAGTTCTGGGATAAGGAAGAGCACCATCAATGAGATTGTTGCCGCTTGTTGTACCATGATATGTCCAGTGATGAACAGAGTACGAACTTTTGTAACCTTACGAAGCGCAACCAAGAGGATGTTGACACCAAAACCAATCAAGAGGGCTGTTGTAGCTGCTGATACAAAATCAGGAAACTCTTCAGCGATTTTACCGTTTGCTGCTGCAAGACCGAAGTAAGGGTCGATAACTGCCGCATCAATTTGGAACTTGTGGTTCAAGGCTGCCAAGATTGGACGGAAGGTTGTTACCAAACCACCAGCAGCTACGTTCAAAATCATGTAGCCGACCGTTGCTTTGATAAATCCTGCAAAGACATCATGAGGCTTTTTCTTTAAGAGGGCGTAGCCCACCAATACCAAAAGACCTACGAAGAAGGCTGGATTCTGCAAGATGTTTTGCGAGAACCAGTTTAATGGGGTTTGAAGAAAATCCATTTTTCATTCTCCTTTTGAAATGATTTTTATGGTTTTATTATAAATCTTGAAAGCGTAAACAAAAAGACCAAATAAAACACAGGCTTGTGTTCACTCTTGGACTATTTGTCCATTTTTCTAATGATTACTTATAAACCGGAAAATTTTAAAGACGATTTGGTTTCTGCCCACAAAATAAAAAAGAGGTCAAGAACCATAGGGTTCCTAACCTCTTGGGAGGAAAGCATACTATTCTTCTGATTTTTTATTTCTTCCTTGTGCAGCAACTGTCAAACCAAGTCCAGCAAGTCCGAGACCTAGAAGCGCCAAATCATTTTGACGGTCACCTGTCGCTGGTAGGCTTTCTTTGTTTGATGCACGTGTGGTTTGTTCAGACGCTTGAGCTGTTGGAGTAGAAAGGCTTGGTTTTTCTACCACATCCTTAGCCTCCATACCACCCTTAACAACAATCCGTGCCTCACCATCTACTACTGTTTCAGATAACAGATTTGTTGCTACTACCTTACCATCAACCAAGACATCTTGATAAACCAAGACTTTCTTGCCTGCCTTACCTTCTTGAAGCATATAAGATTGACCTTTTGCAAGAGTTGTATCATAGCGAACTTCCTCTGCAATTGGAAGGACAGATTCTTCTGTACGTTCTTCCGTAGTAAAGTCTAGGGTTGGTTTTTCTTCAGCAGTAGGGGCTGTATCTGGAACTGCCGTAGTGATGTAAGGCAAACGAATCACTGTTGCAGTCAAAGGTGCAAGAACAACTGCGCTATCAGTCAATTCGACACCCACTAAATCAGACAATGCTTCTACACCTGCACGTTCACCATCAACCAGTACTTGACCCTGCAGTAAATCTTTGTAACTATCTGAAAGAACAAAACTACGTTCCTTACTGTCAGCATTGACAAAGACAGCATAGCGATCACCGTTGCTTGCAATGGTCTGATAGGCAATAACCACATCGTTTGTAGCAATACCATTTTGACCTGGAATTGAAATCAAGCTAACCATTTGATCGACTTGGTCTTTTGTTCCCAAACGGAAGGCATCTGTAGATTTGCGCAAGGCAATCAATCCTTTTGTAAAGGCCTGAGTACGGGTATTCTCTGGATAGAGCGCCTCATCTGTCGCTTTGGTCCAGTCAAACTTGTTGACCGCATCAGATGAATCATAAGAATCATGAATGTAGTATGGATAGTCAAATGGCGTACCATCTGCATTGGTCAACAAATGAGCTTTGTTCGGCACTTGATCTTCTGCTACAGGGTACTGATAATCAGGGTGAAGGAACTGTTTGGTCCGTCCATACTCCTGACCAGAATGGATAAACGGTGTCCCTTGAGCAGTCAAGACTAGCAAATTACCCAAGCGTTGACGTTGGTGAATTTCAGTATAGTTTTCAGCGACTGACGGATCCTTCTTGATGGACTGAGCGATAATATCAAAGAGGGTCAAGTTATCATGCGCAGCAATATACTGGATCACATCGCCTGGATCATCTGCCAAGAAGTTGCCTGGTTGTGCCTTGATGTTATTGAAGACAGATTCTACACTCTTAGCACCACCTGTGATAAAGGCTGGCTGGCCTTCGTTTGGATAACCAGATTTAAGTGTATTGCGAATGTCATCTGAGAATACTGCAACCGTATCTGTTGAACTCATCCAGTCTTGGTCCGCCGGCTGAACAGGCTGATTGGCATCGCCTGTAAAGGTTCTCCAACCTTCACCAAGCATAATGATGTTTGGATTGAGTTTTTGTGCCTCGGTAAAGGCCAGCTCAATCGCTTCGGCATCATGGTCACCCATCATATCGAAGCGGAAACCATCTACCTTAAACTCGTCCACAAGATACTTGATAGAATCAACGAGGACACGGCGACTCATGTAGTGAGTGGTTCCCAGACGACCACCACCAAAGCTTGATTTAGCCGTACCATCTGCCTCCATGAAGTGATAATAGTTTGGCTCTAAATCTTCAAATAAGAAAGTCTTAGAAGTGTGGTTATACACCACATCCAAAATCACACCCATGCCTTGTTTGTGGATTTCATTGACCAGGTTTTTGAATTCCTCGATGCGTTTCATTGGATCTGTCGGATCTGTAGAATACATACCTGTAAAGGCAAAGTAGTTCTGTGGATCATAACCCCAGTTGTAGTTACTGTTGCTTGATGCGTACTCGCTCATCCGCTCTGCATTTTTCAATTCATTGACATAATAGTAGCTCATAACAGGCAATAATTGAATATGAGTCACGCCCAATTCCTTGAGGTAGCTGAGACGCTCTGCAAAGGCCGCAAAGGTGCCAAACTGAGCTGTCAATTCATCAGAAATAGCAGGATCGGATGTGAAGTCACGGACATGAGCCTCATAGATAATAGCATCTTCACGCTGATTGAAATTAGGAATAGTAGCATAATCCAAATCGCTTGGACCAACTTCTGATGGATCCACAATCGCAGCCTTGGCAATCCGATAAGATGGATCTGTATCGGCCAAATCACTATTCCACTCCGCTAAAGATTTAGCATATGGGTCTAAAACAAGAACAGATTGACCCCCACGAGTGATTTCATAATGGTAATAGTAACCACGATAATCTGTGATACCAAGACCTGATTGACCATTCAATTCAAGATCCCATTGTCCTTTATCGCCCTTGGTCATGGCTAATGTACCGACCACTTTAGACTGATCATCCTTATCATAAAGAACAACTGCCACACTGTCTGCACTTGGAGACCAGAGAGTCATATCAACGACACTACCAGCCTGACGCACACGCGCACCAAGCTCCCCATCATAAGCATAAAGCTCATCCTTCAACTGCCAGCTCATAGTTGTTGTGAAGCTATCATTGCCATATTTGAGGGTATAGCCCGCATTTTCTTGGTTGAAATCCCCGAGGACTCGCACCTTGTTGCTAGTAAGGTCCAAGACAAGGTCCGTCACAGCAACTGTCTGACCATTCTTATCTGTTACAGACAATTTCTCCAAGATGCTATCCTTATCCGCACCTTCCAATGTTGTAAAGGCTGCCTCTAAGGCTGTTAGGCTAACGTGGGAAACACCTGTCACACGGACATTATTGACAAAATAAGGGTTGGTGTAAATAGTCGTATCATCATCCTTGAGGAAGATTTGTGTCTGATTTTTCAAATCTGTAAAGCTATAATCTTTCTGCTGTATCTTCACATCGTCTCCTGACTTGCTTTCATCCAATAGCAAGAAGCCAATGGAACTTGGTAAATCTGTCAATTTGACATCGATATAGGCGCCGTACTTGCCTTGGTTTTCAAAATCAATACCATTTGGCCAGTCACCCAAGGTAACATCAGTCACATCACCCCAGATCCAGAGACCTTTTTGGTCATAATTGCCGTCGGTACGGAAGTAATTGATACGGATATAGCCTTCTTTGAGTGGTTGATAGAGGCTGAGTTGGTAGTTTTCATCAAACCAAGCTTCATTCATCTTGGTGCTAATCCGTTCAATGATCTTATCACCTGTGATGTTCTCACCAGAAGTGTTATTAATCAACAAACTAATCTTGCTAGCTGTTTCGTCTTTCATCTTGATGTCCAGATAATAACCATAGTCATCCTGTTTAGCGGTACTGAAATTGGTTGCACCCGTTGGCCAAGCACCAACATCTGACGATGGTTTTTCGACATCATCCCATGTCCATAGACCTAGACTAGATAAATTATCAGATGGTAGAGTTTTAAAGTGAACACGTAAGTAGCCTGCTTCAATTGGTTCTTCAGTTGCTCCTTGCACACTTGCATTGACAATGTCACCTGCTTCTGTCTGAAGGAGCATGGTGCCACCTTGACCGATTGTTGGAAGTTCGACTTGAACAACCCATTTACCGTCTTTCTCGATAGCTTGATACGTTTTTCCTGTGTAGGCATCTGTGACAACCACATCCTTACCAGATACTTCAAGCGCCATTTCCTTGCTCTCGGTATTGGTTGAGAAGACAAGATAGGCAGCTTGATCTTGGTAACTGCGTTTGCTGATAAGCCAACCTTGGCTATCATTTCCAGCAAGGGTGCTTGTATCACCGCGTGAGAGTAATGTTGAATTGGCATTACGGAAAGCCAACAATTTTTGGTAATGGTCCTCTATGTCACTTGTCTCTACCTTACTCCAATCGAAATCGTACCGGTTGTCATAAACTGGCCAGTTGTTTTGCCCAGATTGCCCCACTTCTTCACCGTAGTAAATGACTGGCTGACCTTTAGCAGTAATCAAAAGACTAGCAGCCAATTTCAGTTTGTCCAGATTTCCTTCTTTTTCTGCGCCACCGAGACTGTAGAGGAAACCATCTTCGTCGTGACTGCCCAAGAATTGACCCAGAGAAGCTGCACTAGTCAGAACCTTGCTACGTTCTTCCAGCTCTTTCCCAGCTGCTTTTAGTTGGCCATTGACCAGATATTTGGCAATATCCTTGAAGCCAAAGTCCAATAAGCTGTCCATAGTACCGATACCCAAGTCACCCTTGGTATCCTTATAATTCGCTCCCCAAGTTTCCCCAATCAAGTGGAAGTCAGGATCTCTATCCACCAATTCATTTTTGAAATGTTGCCATGTGGTATCATCAACGTGTTTGACGGTATCGACACGGAAGCCATAGATTGAATTGCCCTTGGCAGTTGTTGAGCGTTCCAACCAAGATGCCTGCCAAGCAACCAACTGATTGCGAACAGCTGCTTCTTCTGTCTTGAAGTCAGGTAATCCAGATAATGAGCCTAATTGGTCGTCTCCCTGCTTGTCTTCTTCCTTAGTCCGTACCATACCTGCAAAGGTTTCTTCTGTACCATAGCCAGCATGGTTGAGCACCACGTCAACAACAATGTTTATACCTTTTTCCGCCGCGGCATCAATCAATTCGTGGAAATCAGCTAAACTTCCCAAATGCGGATTTAGTTTCTCAAAATTGGATGCCCAATAACCATGGTAAGCATAGTACTCTCCATCTGTTGCGCTACCAACATTCTGTGGAATATTTTCAACAATCGGAGTCAACCAGATAGAGTCCACACCCAGTTCTTTCAAGTAATCCAGCTTGGCTGTCACTCCTTTGAAGTCACCGCCTTGGTAAAGACCGCGTGGGTTGGAGGCTATTCCTTCCACTAGCTTGTCATTGCTGGTGTCCCCATTGTAGAAACGGTCTGTCATCATGAAGTAGATAACTTGCTCGTCCCAGTCTTTTTCACCATCTGCCTTGATACGCTCTGTAATGGTCACATCCAATTTTGTTTCATAGTAACCGTTGTCCTTGTCATAGACCTTTACAGGAAGACTATATGTACCTGGCGCTGTGCTAGACGTCGCTTTAATGGTCACACGATTGAGCTCAGTAGAGATTGGCACAAGGCCTCCACCGATGGCACTTGTATCGACTTCCATTTTGACAATCTCAGCATTTTCAGGGTTGGTGACAGTTACAGATACCAAGCCGCTTTCATTGTAGTTGAATGGTGCTTTGCTACTAGCCTCAAGGGTCACATTTTTTGTACCCGGAGTAGCTTTACTTGTATCTAATTCTACTTTCTCTTCGATAAAATATGGATTTGTGTAAACTTTGTCGTCACCGTTTCGAAGGAAAATTTGGCTATGCCGTTTACGATCTGCAAAGGCTAAATCAATCGATTTATTACCTGCTAGGTCTGGGTTATCTTGGTTGAGCAAAAGAAATCCAAGCTTGGAATCTAATCCATTCGAGAGGGGAATGTCAACATAGGCTCCGTATTTGCCAAGTTTAAAGTCAACGGCACCTGTTGGCCAGCCATCACTCGCTTCAGTCGTATCGCCCCAAGTCCAAACGCCCCAACCCTCATAATTGTTATCTTCACGGGTGTAGTTGATACGGAGGACATTTTCATCTTTGAGAGGCTCATAGCTAGACACGCTATAATCGCTCGCAACCCAAGCTTCATTTTGTTCCGGAACAAGAAGCTCCACTTTTTGGTCCGATTCTGTTATTTTTTCCCCATTCTTGAGAACCAGATAGCCAATCGTTCCTGGTGTCTCAGATTTTTTAATATCAACGTAGTGGCCGTAGTCATCTACCTGACTGCTTGAAAAGTTCGCTGTATCCGTTGGCCATTGATTCCCATCGGACGGCTCTGCCACTCCTCCCCAAGTCCACAAACCTTGGCTTTCTGGTGCTGTTTCATCTACATTTTCAAAGTGCAGACGAATGCTGCCTTCTTCAATGGGTGCTTCAGTTGCAGTTGTCGTATCTGCTACGGCTGCTCTTTCTTCCACAGGTGTTTCAGTAGTTGCCAGTGGATTCGCTGTTACAGTATCTGTTGTTGTTTCAACAAGCTCAGTGACTGCTGGAGCCTCAACTGTTTCAGATACCCCAGTAGGATGTGTAGTAGCACCAGTCCTGTCTGTTTCAACCGGTTGCTCTGAAACACTTGTAACAGTAGTCGCCATCACCTCTTCAGCATGGACCACATGACCTGTCCCAGACATCAAAAAAGCTGTCGCAATACCGACGGATGCAACTCCGATATTAAATTTACGAATGCTAAAAAATTGTTTTTTCTCAAACATGCCACTTGATTTCATCTCACGAATGGATTTCTTTTTCATAGGCTCCTCCACATAAATTGATTTTTATAGTATAAGTATATACAATCGTACCCACTCTTTGCAAACGTTTTCTTAAATGTTATCGGTAACAAAAATCAACAAAAAAAGAAACTACTGAGGTGTAGTCTCAGACTGAAGACAAAGTCCTTAGAATTTATTTTCTAAGGGCTTTTCTTCGTATTTAGGAGTATAATATAATAAAAAGGACTTGTGAGGTT